>NZ_CP031963.1:5742500-6011237 GCF_003443675.1 Aquimarina sp. BL5
GTACCAGTCGTATGGTCTTTTGAATTAGCTTGAGAAAATTTATCAAAGATTATTCCTTGCTTATCCAAAGGAATTCCTCTTCCGTCATCTTTAATTTCAAAGGTAATCTCAACTTGGTTATCGGTAACGATTGGGTTGACAAAATTTAGCCAGATATTTCCGTTTCTGGTGAATTTATTTGCATTACTGATAAGATTAATAAAAATCTGGGATAATCTTACAGAGTCTCCAATAAGAGAATGAGGAATGTTTGGATCAAAATTAAGGTGTAACGTATTCCCATTTTTATCTGCTTGATATTCAAATGAATTTCTGATATCATCAGCTAAGCTTTTGATATTATATATGGATTTATCTAAGCTTATTTCATAAGATTCCATTTTAGTAACCTGAAGAACATCATTAATAAGATTTAGTAAATGATCCGCAGAAAATTTCATTAGTTTTATAAATTTATGATTTTCTTCATCTTTTATCCGCTCCATAAGAATAGACGATAAACCAACCACTCCATATAGCGGAGTTCTAAGTTCATGACTTACTGTGGATATAAACTTAGTTTTTACGGCAGCAAGACGATCTGATTTTTCTTTCGAAATCTTTAATTCTTTGTTTCTAATTGCCAAAGATTCTCCGAGTACTTTTGTTTTTCTATGGTTATAGATGAAAAAACAAAACAATATTAGACATAATATAAGTAGTGATAATGTAAATATAGAAACTGTTTGTGATTGTTTTGCTTTTTGAGTTTGTATACTATTGTTTTTATTGCTTACTACTAATTTTTCCTTAAATTGATTTGTTTCTAATTTCTCAGTTTCTAAGGCAGTTTCGTGATGTTTAGTATATTTTTTAAGAATCGCATAAGCTCTATCTTGTCTTCCTAATTTCACAAGTAACTCTTCATACTTTTTATAAATGTTCATTGCTTCTCTAGACATTTTATTTTTTTCTGCAATAGAAGCAGCTTTTTCGAAATGTCTTATAGCACTGTTGTAGTTATTATGAATCTTATAATATTCACCGAAACTTAAGTAGGTTAAAAGTAATTCAGTAATATGTTCAGTGTCTTGACTAAAATATTTTTGACATTTTTTTAATAGTCTATATGCTTTTCTGTAATTTCTGGTTTTAAGATAAATGTTAGCTAAATTTAGTTCTAAGCTATGTTTATAGTCGTTATTTAGGTTTTTATAGTTTTCGTGAATATGCTTGATTCTTTTTAATGCTCTTGCCGGTTTGTTAAAACCCTCTAAATATACTAAAGCAATATTATTGTTAACATCTATAATTAGTTCAGAATCTCCTTCTAATTCTTTTATGAATAGTTCTGCGATTTTATATTCTTTAAGAGCTTTTTTATATTCTTTATTCAGGAAATGTATTTTTCCTAATAAATTATAAGAGTATCCTTTTAAATAGTATTCTTGTTGGGTATTGAATTTAGTAGAGATATCTATAATGTTTTCAATAAGCATGACACTATTGGCTCTTCCTATGGAGTTTAGGTGTTCTTCCGTGTGAATAATTCTACACTCCAATTCGGCGAATGACATTTCTTCATATTGGTCGGCATAAAGAGTAGAATAAAATAAGTTAGCGCATAGGAAACATATAAAATACGTGGAGATTTTAATATTTTTCATTTGTTACTGTAGGTTTTGGGGCACCTAAATATATATAAAAAATATATAATTACGGGTTTAAATACTAAATAATATGGTTAAAGCGTATTTATTCTGTTTTTAACACTAAAAAAGTAATATTTATCTTACGTTTTTTGTTTTTATTTAGGTTACTTATATCATGATAGAAGGATGTATGTTTTGTGTTCGTTGTTTGTAATTGCCCAGAAATAAAGCTTCAAAATATATGTACTTTATTATTTTTGTGATCTATGAACGTACAAACACCGATTGAAGAAAGATGGAATTGGTTAACTCATGGATTTGGTTTCTTACTTTCCGCTTTAGGTTTATTTTTCTTACTATTTAATGATACACATAAAACTTCTTACAGCACATTTTCAATATTATTATATTCTGTTTCATTAATGGTACTATATTTTGCATCTTCAGCGTACCATTATACAAATAATGTTTCTCTTAAGAATCGATTTAGGGTTATGGATCATATTAGTATTTATTTACTAATAGCTGGGACGTATACACCCGTTACTTTAATTGGTTTGTTGGATAGTAAAGGGTGGCTTCTTTTTATACTTGTATGGTCTTTGGCTGGTTTTGGATCAATTCTAAAGCTTTTTTTTACTGGAAAATTCGAGATTCTTTCAGTGACTTTATATCTAGTAATGGGTTGGTTAATTATGTTAGATATTACTACATTAACGGATGTAGTAGGTTCTGAAGGGATTATGTATCTTATGTTAGGTGGATTGGCCTATACTTTCGGAATAATTTTTTACGCTTTTAATAAGCTAAATTTCAATCATGTAATTTGGCATGTATTTGTGTTAGCAGGTGGCGTGTTTCATTATATTTTTGTGCTAAAGTTTATTATATAATATAAGATAAACCATATTAAAAATTTCGAGAGTTGATAATATGGTTTATCTTATTTTACACTATCCTCTACATCCTCTGATTACGCCAAAAACATAATCATCAGCTGCTTCATTAAACTCGTCGCCACAGTTTCTGTCACTACCGCCACCACTTGCATTATTTATATTACTGCATTGGTCGTGATCCATACAATCTTTAGTCCAAGCACTTGGTATCCACCATCTACCGCAGTCTCCTCCGCATCGTCCCATACATCCATAATTATTTCTTGGTTTACTACCAACCCTTACTCTATCGCTATGATTACCTCTGGAATCATCATATTCTGCGTTTACATAAGTGTTCTTTCTAATACAAGTGATACCTTCATTTCTGCTTTTTAGAGTATTTGTATTACCAGAAGACAATATCTTTCTTTTAGAATAGATGTAGTTATTAGGTGATTTCCCAAGGTATTCGGTCATACTTAAGAGTGTATATTCCGTCATAGATATGTCACCATCTTTAGTGCTTAAAATATATTCTGATATTAGTTGCCCCGTTTTTAGTAATGCTCTTTTTTCATTTTCTGATAAAACAATATTATGACCATTTATATCGATACTTTCGTTTTCATAATTGATGGACGCATCGATTAATTTTTTATCAATTTCTAAGGACATATTAAAATTAAGCTCTGAAGAAGAGTTGACAACATATGATATGTTGTGATTGTTTACTATTAGTTTTCCAGTGAAATTGTTTTCATTCTGAAGTTCTAAACCTATTTCAGATGCTTTTGTGGAAATGTTTTCATCTGTACATTGTAAGAATACAATTGAGAATAGCAATATAGCTATCGCTTTAAAATAATTTTTCATAAGATTGAGTTTGTGTTAGAAACTAATGTATGAAAAATCTTCCAGATTTACGAATTTCGTAAATAATTAATAATATTACCTATGTTTTGCTAATTATGATTCAATAAAATCTTTATATTCTAAAAAGAATGTTTCGAGCACGAGCATTTTTTCGTTTAGGAACTCCATCGTTATTTCCCAAGTTTTTTTATTATGTACACTTACATCTACTAGCTCTGTATAAATGCGAGAAATAATTTTTCCATTTTCTAATTGATAGAATTGATCAAAAATGATATTATCTAAATATTCCTCTACGATAATATTTTTTAAACTTAAGAATTTGTCATAATAATAGGCTCTTATTGTTTCGTCATAAGGTTCTACATCAATAGAAACTTGAGCAATCTTTGTTGTAAAGGTGAACTTAAGTGTTACATCTTTAATTTTTGTGTTGTATAATAGCCATTTATGCGGGTAAGCTTTACCAAATGTAGTCCAGAATTCTTGTCTTATTTTTTTTGAATCTTCTTTGCTAAACATGTTAAATAAAATAAGCACAGGCTGTTGCGGCTAGAATAACCATTAGTTTGGTGATATTAAATTTATGCCCTTCATTACTTTCAAATAAAATAGTGGTAGAAACATGTAGAAATATACCAATTACAAGCGCTGTAATTTCTTTGTAGTACGCCTGAACTCCTTCAAAATGTTCAGAGATAAATGTTCCCAGAGGAGTCATTAGAGCAAAAAGAATAAGAAACAATATGATGATAGGCCTTTTTATTTCTGTTTTAAATAAAAAAGTTGTTAGTATCATTGCTACCGGAATTTTATGAATAATGATCCCTATAAGGATACCTTCTGTGTGATGAATAGGAAAACCTTCCAGAATGGCATGAATTCCTAAACTTATAAAAAGTAATTTAGGAATCTGAGTAGTTTCTTTATGAATATGTATATGTCCGTGTTCTGCTCCTTTTGAGAAATATTCTAATACTTTTTGGAGTAAAATTCCAATCATAATCCAAACACCTGTTTGCTTGGCATATTGGTGCTCTTCAAACACTTCTGGTAACAGATTAAAGATAGTAATGGCTAATAGAAAAGCACCACTAAAAGCTAAAAGTAATTTTAAGTTTTTTTGATTATTAGGTTTGAATATATATACTATTAATGAACCTATAAAAACTGCTGATATGGATAGTATGTGATTATACACTATTTAAAAATAAGAATAAGTCGAGGAGAAGTAGTTTTATCATATTTTTTAAGATGGTAATCGCCAAAAATATCAAGCAAATTGACTTCAGCTTCTTCAAAATATTTTTGAAAATCTTGTAGAGTCAAGGCTTTTACTCTTTCGGTAAATAAAAAGTCCTCATTATTGTCATTAAATTTTATTTCCTTGTAGATATAACCATCTTCAACATATCTTTTTATATGAAAATTTATTCCAGAAACTTCTTTTGTTTCTTCAGGAACAAGGTTGTTAATTACGTAATCGACGTTCATAAAGTCAATAACACCAAAGCCTCTTTCATTTAAATCAGACTTTATAGCTTTTATGGTACTTAGATTACATTCTTCTTTTTCAAAATAACCAAAGCTTGTAAAAAGATTGAAAACAGCAGAAAACTTTTTAGAGTAAGGTTTAGACATATCGTGCACCTTAAACTTCAGTGATTCATTTTCGAATTGAGATGCATATTCAATACTGTTTTTAGAAAGGTCAACTCCAGTAACATTATATCCTAATTTATTTAGATAAACACTGTGTCTTCCTTTACCACAAGCAAGATCCAGGATTTTTTCTTCCGGTTCTAAGCTTAGATAACTAGTTAGGTTATCCATGAATTCTTGCGCCTCTTCGTGGCCTCTATCTTTATATAATATATGATAATATGGTGTATCGAACCAAGATGCATACCACATTGTAGAATCTTTTAGCATAGGGCGCAAAATTAATGTATTTTTGCGGTTTATTACCGCAAGGTGAAACGAATTATGTGGGTTTAGTCTCAAAAAGCAAAAAAACTTTCTTGAAATAATATTTTTAATGTTTTTTTGAAAGTTGAATAACTTAGAATTATTAAAGAAGTGAATCATTCATTTAAAATGGTAGCCAAAACCTTTTTTGGTTTTGAAGAAATATTAGCAAAGGAGCTTAGTAATCTTGGTGCCCAAAAAGTCCAAGTAGGTAATCGAATGGTTAGTTTTTATGGAGATACAGGTTTTATGTATAAAGCAAATCTTTGTCTTAGAACGGCTTTAAAAATATTAAAGCCTATTTCTTCTAAAAAAATACGTAATGAAAAAGATTTATATAGTTTTATTCAATCCATTCGTTGGGATGAATATCTAAACACTGATGATACTTTTGCGATATATGCAACAGTAAATTCAACAATATTTAAGCATTCCCAGTTTATTTCTTTAAAATCCAAAGATGCTATTGTAGATAAATTCAGAAAAGAAACTGGAAAAAGACCTAATGTAGATACTGATTATCCGGATTTGACCATTAATATTCATATCCAGCAAGATCTATGCACAGTATCTTTAGATAGCTCTGGTGGATCGTTACATCATAGGGGATATCGCAGTGCGACAAATATTGCTCCGATAAATGAAGTCTTAGCGGCTGGTCTGTTATTATTATCTGGATGGGATGGACAATGTGATTTTCTAGATCCAATGTGTGGTAGTGGAACTTTTGCTATAGAAGCAGCTATGATTGCTTGTAACATTCCTGCTAATTTGAACCGAAAAGAGTTTGCTTTCGAAAAATGGTTAGATTGGGATATGGATTTATTTGAAAAAATTGAAGAAGCCAGTTTGAAAAAAACGCGTGATTTTCATCATTCAATTATTGGTTTTGACAAAGCTCCATCTGCTGTTAGAAAGGCAAAACAAAATGTAGAAAATGCGAATCTCACCGATTTTATTAAGATTAAAGATGATAATTTTTTTGAAAGTTCTAAAAATGAAGATAAGAAACTTCATATGGTCTTTAATCCTCCATATGGAGAACGTTTAGAATTGGACGAAGAAAAATTTTATGCACAAATAGGAGATACGCTTAAACAGAGTTATCCAGATACTAATGCTTGGTTTATAACTTCTAACCTTGAAGCTTTAAAATATGTAGGATTAAGACCTTCTCGAAAAATAAAAGTATTTAATGGTAAACTAGAATGTCGTTTAGTGAAGTATGAAATGTATGCTGGAAGCAAAAAAGCTAAATTTCAGGATAGGTCTTAGCATAAGACATATATAACAATGAATTATTACCTTTTCTTTTTTACAAAAGGAATCAAGTAGCTAATTGTATACGTGTATCCAACGCCAAACTGACTAAAATCGTTTGTTCTTCCGTATCCAGGAATGAATAAATTTTCAAACCCATCAAATTCATCATCAAATCCATCAGGATCTTTTTCACTAACAAGTCCTCTTAAAGATACACTCGCTCCTAGATAGAGGTTATTTAGTACTTCTACTTTAATTCCTAAAGTAAATTCTACCCAGCCAGCGGTTAGATCTTTAGCTTCTCTTTTTTCAGTAATAGGTTCATTAGGGAAAAAATCCGTACCCGTAAAAATCCTATAACTATTTAATGTTTGGTCAAAAGTGGAGAAACCATATCTAAGACCGACATAAATACTATTTTGCATTCCATACCAGTTTTTATAGACATTGTAATCTACACCTAATCTGATATAGCTTCCGGATCCTTCTACTTCAATATTCTCTTCATCTCTTAAAAAAGATTCGTTTCCTAATTCTGCAGCTAGATAATAATTTTTGTAGATTCTGTAGTCACCATTAATCTCAAAACCCGAATAGTCATCATTTAAGGCAGTTCTAATTAATCGGGCAATATCTACACCAACTCTTAAACCATATTTTTCGGCAGGAGGTAAGGTGTCTCTTGCAGAAATGTTAGTCTCCGCTTCTTGACTCAATATCGTACCTGAAATGAACAGGCTAATGAAAAATAAATACGTGTGCAGCTGTCTCATTGGTTACGTCTCCTTCTTGTATCGTTATTTCTTTAATCCAGTTTTGATTATCTTCTTCTTGAATGAAGCTCTCAGTTAGTCCATTATAAGTGACTCTAAAACCACATGCACTACTTACATATTCTTCTACAGGTGTATACTGAAAACTTAATGTATCCGTATTAGGAGTTTCGTCAGTATTATCATCTTCATCAACATCAGAATCTATTGTAAACTCAAAATCCGTTAGAAGAGCATCTATTCTTAAAGGGATCATGATAGAATCTTGATTTGTTGTAAAGTCAATAATTCCTTCGAATCCGACAGCTTTTACCTGTAACTCATTTGGTTGTTTAATATCAGATACCGTACCATCCTCAATAAATTTAATAATCAGAAATGGTGTAGTTGGCGTATCTTCTGCGCACAAGTCATCTCGTTCACAACTGGAACTTAGATAGACCGCAATAAGACAGCAAATCATAAGGACTAAAGTTTTGTATAACTTCATGAATTATCTTTTTTCTAATAAAACCACATTTTCTACGTGGTGCGTTTGTGGAAACATATCTACCGGTTGTACTTTGGTAACCTTATACATACTATCTAATAACGATAAATCTCTTGCTTGTGTTGCACTATTGCAACTTACATATACAATCTTATCCGGTGAGATGTTTAATAATTGGCCCACGACATCTTTATGCATTCCATCTCTTGGCGGATCAGTTATAACGACTTCTGGTTGCCCGTGAGTTGTTATAAATTCTGTCGTAAACACTTTTTTCATATCCCCAACATAGAATTCTACATTGTCAATATTGTTATGTTTTGCATTTGTCTTGGCATCTTCAATAGCTTCAGGCACTGCTTCAACACCAATCACTTTTTTTGCTTTTTTAGCTACGAATTGAGCAATAGTACCTGTACCGGTATATAAGTCATATACTAATTCATTTCCTGTAAGACCTGCAAAATCCCTAGTTATCTTATATAGTTCGTATGCTTGTTTAGAATTGGTTTGGTAAAAAGATTTAGCATTAATTTTAAAACGTAAACCTTCCATTTCTTCTTCGATATGATCTTTTCCGTGATAACAGATTACTTCCTGATCATATATAGTGTCATTTCCTTTTGTATTTACAACATATTGTAAAGAAGTAATTTCAGGAAACTCAGAAATTATATAATCTAGTAATAATGTTCTTTTTTCTACATCTTCATAAAAAAACTGAACTAATACCATAATTTCTCCAGTAGATACAATTCTCATCATTAAAGTACGTAGAAAACCACTTTGGTTTCTAGCGTTATAAAATGGTAAATTATTCTCAGTAGCAAATACTTTTACCTTATTTCTAATCGCATTACTAGGATCCTCTTGTAAATGACATGTATCTATATCCAAAATTTTATCCCACATTCCTGGAATGTGGAATCCTAACGCGTTACGGTTTTCGATTTCTGTGTCGCTTTGGATTTCTTCTAATGTTAACCATCTACTATCGCTAAAAGAGAACTCCATTTTATTTCTGTAGAAAAACTGATCTTCGGAACCTAGAATCGGAGTTACAGTAGGTAATTCTATTTTGCCTAAGCGTGTCAGGTTATTAACTATTTCTTGTTGTTTATATGATAGTTGATGCTCATATCCCATAAATTGCCATTTGCATCCACCGCAGGTGCCAAAGTGTTTACAAGCTGGATCTACTCGCTTATCGGATTTTTTATGAAAAGTAGTTGCAGACCCTTCATAAAAAGCTTTTCGTTTTTTTGTGGTTTGTATATCTACTACATCACCTGGAACCGCATTGTTTATAAAAATGATTTTTCCATCAGGAGCTTTGGCAATACTTTTTCCTTTTGCGCCCGCATCAATCACTTCTATGTTTTCAAAAACCTGTTTTCTGTTTTTTCTCGCCATAGCGCAAAAATAAGAATAGAAACTATATACTTATTAAATATTCCATATATCTTATAAAAAGAATAAAAAAAATGAACCTAATTTATATTTCTACGTCTATATTATAAAGGTTACTATGACCAACACTAATAAAACATTTGACTCTTTGTTGGTATTACAGTGCCAATCCGGAAATAAGAAAGCTGCAGCAATTCTTGTGAAACGATGGCATGAGAAATTATGTAAACAGGCATATTGGTATAGTAAGGATATAGAAGCCTCTAAAGATATCGCTCAAGATAGTTGGAGCACAATATTATTAAAAATTCATAATCTAAAAGATCCTAATAGTTTCGGAAGTTGGGCATTGACTATAGTTACAAGAAAGTCTTATGATTGGCTCCGAAAAAATAAAAAGGAATTAGAGAATATAGACTTTTATCATAAAAATGAAGTATCAATAAAATATGATGTATATGATAAAGATGATAATATAATGATATTATTAAAAAATGCTATAAAAACCTTGCCAAGTGATCAACAAATGGTGCTTCATCTTTTTTATCTCGAAAGCTATAGTGTGAAACAAATAGCTGAAATAGCTAACATTTCTGTAGGTACTGTAAAATCTCGCTTGTTTACCGCCAGAGAAAAATTAAAACAAATTCTAAAAAGTAAAAATTATGAAAAATAAAATGGAAGATATCGATCAATTGATAAAAGAAACTTTAACTAATGAAGAGGCAAAGTTTTATGACGAACTAGATGAGCAAAATCTACTAGAGATGGTTGGAGGGCTTTTTAAAACGAGGAATAGTTGGGTTATTATTATAATGTTTATTGTAAACTTTGTGGTATTTGGGCTTTTTATCTATTGTTTAATTCAGTTTTTAAATACAGATAATACGAATGAACTTATAAGGTGGAGTGTAGCAGGATTTTTCTGCGTTATGATAACGGCAATGCTTAAGTTGTATTCTTGGATGCAAATGGATAAAAATGCACTACTAAGAGAAATTAAAAGACTGGAGTTACAGATTTCATCTATTGCTTCGAAATATCAGGAATAAATAAGAACTCTGGCTGTTTGGATTCTTAAATCGTAATAAAATAAACCTATTATTTTGAATAATTAAAAATAGGATGCATTACAGACTCTAAAATTAAAAAATCAATAAAGATTTAGTAATTTTGCAATTCTCTTAGGGATGATTTCTCTCCCACGCTGAATTTTCGAGTCTTTTCGAAAGGATAAAGGTACAGAAGGAATGGTTATTTTATCAATTTAAATTATTAAAAATGGCTGTTTTAGAAAAATTAACGTCTCAACAAGCAATCGATTTAGAAAACAAGTATGGAGCTCATAACTATCACCCTTTACCGGTAGTTTTAAATAAAGGAGAAGGTGTATATGTTTGGGATGTAGAAGGAAAAAAGTATTATGATTTCTTAAGTGCATATTCTGCTGTTAATCAAGGGCACTGCCACCCAAAAATAGTAGGAGCAATGATGGAGCAGGCACAGACATTGACACTAACTTCTCGTGCATTTTACAATGATAAATTAGGGGAATACGAGAAATTTGCTTCAGAGTATTTTGGTTTCGATAAGTTGTTACCAATGAATACTGGTGCGGAGGCTGTAGAGACAGCATTAAAGATATGTAGAAAATGGGCCTATGAAAAGAAAGGTATTGCTGAGAATGAAGCACAGATTATAGTATGTGAGAATAACTTTCACGGAAGAACTACTACAATAATTTCTTTTTCTAATGACCCTGTAGCTCGTAAGAATTTTGGGCCATATACAGCAGGATTTATAAAAATCGAGTATGATAATCTTAAGGCATTAGAAGAAGCGTTAGAAAATAATAAAAATGTAGCTGGATTTTTAGTTGAGCCTATACAAGGAGAAGCTGGTGTCTATGTTCCTTCCGAAGATTATTTGTCTAAAGCAAAAGCATTATGCGAGAAACACAATGTGTTGTTTATAGCAGACGAAGTTCAGACAGGAATAGCAAGGACAGGTAGATTGTTAGCTACTTGTGGTAATTGTTCTTGTAGTGATAAAAACTGTTCTGGAACACCTAATGTAAAGCCTGATGTATTGATTCTTGGTAAAGCATTGAGTGGTGGAGCTTATCCTGTTTCTGGAGTATTAGCGAATGATGATATTATGGAAGTGATTAAGCCTGGTAACCACGGAAGTACTTTTGGAGGGAATCCTGTAGCGGCAGCAGTCGCAGTTGCAGCACTAGAAGTTGTAAGAGATGAAAAACTTGCAGAAAATGCATATCAGTTAGGAGAGTTATTTAGGTCAGAATTGAATGAATATATCAAAACATCCAATATTGTCAATCTTGTTCGTGGTAAAGGATTGCTAAATGCTATTGTGATAAATGATGATGAAGAAAGTGAAACCGCATGGAATATTTGTGTTGCTTTAAAAGAAAATGGATTATTAGCAAAACCAACTCATGGGAACATCATACGTTTTGCTCCACCATTAGTAATGACTAAAGAACAGTTGCTAGAATGTGTTGAAATTATTGTTAAGACACTTAGAGCATTTGAATAAATAAGACGATTTAAAACTATGTTTTATATTAAAAGCACCCAATAAAGGGTGCTTTTGTTATTATTTCGGTTATAAGAATTAATACAGATATTATAATAACTCCCAATTATTAGCAATATAAAAGACAATTGTCAATAAATATGAGTTTCAAAATTCTATTGATTTAATATCTCACCCCACGGCATCATTGCGCCAACAAAAACTAGGTATCCAATGATGAATAATAAATATAACGAACTAAGAGAGAGACCAACTATTGCACAAATTCTTCCAGCTTTTAGGTTTTCATATCCATAATAGAGTTCCGGATTTTCATTGTAAAGTTTGATTGATTGTTTCGAAATTACTAAGGCTACTATTCCAAATATTAATCCAATAATTCCGTAACAAAAGCAAGTAACTATTGAAACAATTCCAAAGATCAGAACAAGAGTAGCGTTAGGTAATTGTTGTTTGTTTTCCATTTATGTATATGATAATTGTTTGATAAAATAATTGACAACAATAAGGATTATATTCAAGAAATAAAAGTATTTAAGGATACTTGCACCATTTTTAAAACTAAAGTAAATGTGGCTAATTAAATAACAAATCATAATTAGCATAGGGATTAAGGCAGGATACATCATAATAGAATGCAGGAATTCTCCTTTTATCAAAAGAATAAAGCTTCTTTGAAGCCCGCAACCTAAACATTCAATTCCTATGAACTCTTTAGAAGGGCAGAACAGGAGATTGTCCTCAAGAAAAGTTATTATTTCATTCATTATCACTGTATCCTAAAAATTAAAACTGCCTTGATTATATCAAGGCAGTTTTAAGTATATTAATAATTTTGGTTTTATTAATATTGTCCCATTTGTTCTCTAACCATTTCCATATAACCATCATAACCTATGGTTGTGAAAATAATTATTAGAGATATCACATAAAGAGCACTTATAATCAATCCAATAATAGCTAATATTTTTCCAGTTTTTACATTATTATATCCTTCATATAGTTCTGGGTTTTCTGTATACATTGCAGTAGCTTTTTTGGCAAGAACCAATGCTACGACCCCAAAAATAACACCAAGAATTCCATAACAGCAGCATCCTACAATTGATAAAATACCAAATACTAAAATAAGAGTAGCGTTAGGTAAGGTTTGTTTTTCCATAAAAAAGTTGATTAGTTAAAATGAATTTCATTTTGATTAGATAGCTTACAACTATTGTAAGCGTAGATATAATAGCTAAGATCACTATAATGAGTGATTCGTGTTTAAATTTAATAAAAAAAAATAAATCCTAAGAAAAAAGAGGAGTAAGTAAGGGATAAAAAGGAACGCATTGGTGAGCTGGAAATAGATCTTGTGATTGTCGTTACCTATAAATAAGCTAAAGTCATAGAATATGACACTATCGAATTACCAGAAAGATGAGAAACTTTTAAAGACCATTATAAGTGATAACAGAAAAGAATATGCAAACTATAAATAGATTACACTAGCGTTTGCTATTGACTATTTCTTTGCAAAAACAAGTATTACGTTATCTATGGCGCTAGACAAGAAAATGGCTCGTGAGGAATATTCCTTAAAATCCAAAATGCAACAACGATTATTCCTATGATAATAGGAGTTTTGGTATGATAAAGATAATTAAAGTAATTTTTTTTAGAATAATGATTTATTCCTTTGATAACAAGGTTATATACAATAGTCAATATCCCTAGTATATATAAAGCATTATGATTAAGTGTTTGAATTATATTGAAATGTAGTAACTGGTGTAATGCTCTTTGACTTCCACATCCTGGACAATGTAGCCCAGTAAGGCTAAAAAAAGGACATTTAGGAAAAGGAAAAAGTTTTCCTTCTGGATTATAAAAATAATATAGGGATATTAATGATATACAAAATATCCCTATAATTAGATGTTTTACTTTCATTTAATATGAACCACCTCCTAAAATAGCTAGGCCTCCCATAGCAAACACAAATATTAAATAAAGGACAGTTGCTACTATTCCTATGATAAATCCAATTTTTGTCCATTTTTTGGCATCAGCAGAAGCTTTATTTGCTTCTTCAAAATTGCCCTGATCATAAGCAGAATTTACTTTAGAGGCGTTGATAATGCCAACAATCCCTAAAGGTAAACAACAGAATATTGTTACTAAAATAGATTCAACAAGATAGTTTTTAGGTCTCGGTTGATTAGTTTCCATAAAAAATTGATTAGTTAAAAATGAATTTCATTTTGATTAGATAGCTCACAACCATTGTAAGCACAGATATAATAGTTAAAATCACTTTAATAAGTGAATCGTGTTTAAATTTAATAAAAAAATTAAATCCTAAGAAAAAAAGAAGAGTTAGTAAAGGATATATTGCCGGATACATTTGGAAAGCAGCAACAAATTCTCCTCTAAATAACAGAGCTAACGACCGTTGTAAGCCACATCCTAAACAATCCACACCAAAAAGTTTTTTGTTTAGACAAGGAAACATATACTTTTCCAAAGACATTTTTTCTTAATTATGTGGCACAATATACACAATTTGAGTATTCAAGAAATTAATGTGTAGAAAAAATCTAATATTTGATACTTTTGCACAATGGATAAAATTAAATTGAAAAAGATCTGTAGTCTCCTTTTGATAACCGTAGGTGCTATTCTTTTAATTATTGAGATAGCATCATCCAAAAAGAACTATTATCTGCAGAGTGCTGGAATCGTATGCCTGATGTCCGGAATATTTATAATAAATACAAGTGTATCATCGAGATCAACAAATAATAATGTAGAGTATCTTAAAAATAACGAAGAAGAGGAGTAGAAAGTATGATTAAGATAGGAGATATAGTTTCGGTATTAGACGAGCCCATTACCGGTAAAGTAATTTCGTTAAATGGTAACGAGATAACCATTACATCCGATGATGGTTTTGATATGGTTTTTATGGCTAATGAATTAGTGAAAGAGCAATCTGACAATTTAATTGTTCCTTCTTATGAAGAAATAGAGAAAAACCTACAAGAAAAAGAGGTTTTTAAAAAGAAACCTAAAAGACCGCTAATAAAACCCAAAGAAAGGAATATACCTCCGATGGAAGTAGACCTTCATATACATAAGTTAGTCAAATCTACAAAAGGAATGGCTAATCACGAAATGGTTACTTTGCAACTAGATACCGCAAAAAGACAATTAGATTTTGCAATCAGTAAACGTATTCCGAGGGTAGTTTTTATACATGGTGTTGGGCAAGGAGTTCTAAAGGAGGAGTTAAAGTATTTGTTTGGCCGATATGATAATATTAGTATATCAGATGCAGATTATAAAAAATATGGGCTTGGCGCTATGGAAATATATATATTGCAAAACCCTAAAAACAGATAGCTAGTTCGGGATTGATATATTATCAGATCCTAGTTCTAATATTTCCTTTCTTATTGCAATACCACCTCCTTCTAATGTTACATCTCTTAAGATAACAGTTCTGGAATAACTGGTTTGAGTAGGATCCGGTTGATCCTCGGCAGCTTCATAACTAATATCCGCAGTTCCATTAGTACTTATTAATTCTAAGGTTACATTAACACCACTAACTGGAATGCTATTACAAAAATATTCATCTCCATTAATGGCGGTATCAAATTCTCTATAGATAAATTGATTATTAGTAGCATTTAAAGTAATTAGAGTAGGTTCGTCTATAGATATGTCAGAAACGTTTTCTGGATTAATTTCAAAACTCGTATCCGTGAAATTTAAAGATAAAGATCTATTTATGCCTTGATCAATTACGAAAAATACAAAAGTATTGTCATTCTCATTAGAGCAATTTTCTAGATCTCCGTTCAAGTCGTCAACAGAAAATTCTATAATATCACCTTCACTACAACTTATTATTAGGAGTGCAAAAAATAAAAAATATAGTTTATTCATCATTGTACTAGTCTTCATTTTTGGGAGTGGTTATGGAGATAGTTTGATCTCTAAAACCAAAGGAAAAATCATCATTTGTAAATTGGTCATTAACTTCATTTAAAATGAGATCACTAATTGCTAATGTAGTTCTAAAAATAGTAATTACTGTATTATCTAGGATGGATGGGTTGTCAGCATTAGCATTTGCAATACCGTCAGAAAGGTCCGAATCTAAATAATTAGGAACTCCATCCATATCGTCGTCATCGTCTAAAGGGTTTCCATTATTATTAGTATCTTCTTCCTTGGTCGGTATTCCATCATCATCATCATCATTATCTAAAAAGTTTGCAATACCATCATTATCAGAATCATCATCTCTTGGATTTCCATTACCATCAATATCCTCATCTCTAGTTAATATTCCATCACCATCATCATCGGGATCCTTGTAGTTAGGAATGTCATCTCCATCAGTATCTAGAAAGGTGTCATCATTAGGATCGTCATTAGGCAACTCTACACTTGTTAATACGTTGTCATTATCATCATCTTGATCTCTAAAATCTGGAATTTGATCATCATCAGAATTATATCCTTCTTCAATTCCTAAAGGATTATCTGCAGTTTGATTTGTGTTTCTAATGGAGTTATCATTCATAGCATCGTCCAGATAATTCGGAACCCCATCGCCATCAGGATCCGCTTCTGGATCAATTTCGTTCGGTGCTTCTAATGTTGATTCCACACCATCATTATCATCTTCACTTATTATTTGGTTGTTTATTGTAGCTATCCCGCTTACACTTAAAAGTTCTTCAGTAACAGTAATATTACTATCAGGGATATTATTGCAGTAATAATCTGAGGTAATAGCGGTATTAAATTTTCTGTAAATTAAACCATTATCTAGGTTTTCTAGATCGATAATAATTGGATTTTCTGTTACAGTAGTTGCTGAATAGG
This sequence comes from Aquimarina sp. BL5, assembly GCF_003443675.1. NCBI lineage: Bacteria > Pseudomonadati > Bacteroidota > Flavobacteriia > Flavobacteriales > Flavobacteriaceae > Aquimarina > Aquimarina sp. BL5. Next base: position 5,759,233 of record NZ_CP031963.1, read on the forward strand.
TTGCATCAATAAAATTATAAGATATGGCTTCGTTAACGGATGTGTTTATTTTGAAGAAAACAAATTCATTAGGTTTAGCTCCCTGACATAACTGAAGGTCTACGTCTTCAAACTCAAAACTAGTAACAATAATATCACCATCATCACATGATGTTAAACCCAAAAAAATAAAAATATATAAAAGCTTTTTCACTTTCTATGTTTTGAAAATTAGTAACAATTCGAAGTTTCGTAATAAGAAACTATCTTGTAATTTTATAACACATCAAAATAGTTTACATATGATAAAGACGAATGAAATTTACACATGTTTATTTTTGGTATGTTTTTCTGAATGTTTTGACAAAAATAATGGAATTGAAAGATTATAACGTGTAGCAAGGAAAATAATTTTATTTGAATTAGATTTGCGGTTAGAAAATAAGGATATGATAAAATGCGTTGTTTATTACTGCATAAATTGTATTTTTTTATTGGTTAACAACTAATTTTTTGGATTTAATGCAAAAGGTTTATTTCGATAGTGCTGCAACTACACAGGTACGCCCCGAAGTGATAGATAAGATGACTTTGGTGCTAAGAGAAGATTATGGAAATCCTTCTTCTACTCACGGATTTGGGAGATCTGCTAAAAATCATATTGAGCAAGCACGAAAAAATATTGCAAAACATCTAGGTGTAAAAGCTTCAGAAATTATTTTTACATCAGGAGGAACTGAAGCTGATAATCTGGCATTAAATAGTGCTGTTAGAGATTTAGGTGTAAAACATATTATTACTTCAAAAATCGAACATCATGCGGTTTTACATACAGTTCAGGAAATACAATCACAAACTAATATATCTATAAGTTATGTGAATATTAATCTAGATGGTTCTGTTGATTATAACCACTTAGAAAAGTTATTGGTTGCTAGTTCCGATAAAACATTAGTAAGTTTAATGCACGTGAATAATGAGGTTGGAACTATCCTAGATATCGATAGAGTGGGTAATTTATGTATGGAACAAGAAGCTCTTTTTCATAGTGATATGGTACAATCGATAGGCCATCTAGATGTAAATCTTAGTGAATTACAGGTTGATTTTACTGCTGTTAGTGCTCATAAGTTTCACGGTCCAAAAGGAGTTGGGTTTGCTTATATAAAAAAGAATTCTGGATTAAAACCATTGATTTACGGAGGAGAGCAGGAGAGAGGATATCGTGGTGGAACTGAAGGAGTACATAATATTGCAGGTATGGATGAGGCATTGCGTCTGGCGTATGAACATATGGTTGAGGAAAAAGCATATATTTCCAATATAAAGCAATATTTTATAGATCAGTTAAAGGAACGAATTGATGGAGTCAAGTTCAATGCAAACTGTTGTGATTTAGATCATAGTACCTATACTTTAATCAATGTGTGTCTTCCGATATCCCAGGAAAAATCTGGTATTCTTTTGTTTCAGTTAGATATCAAAGGGATAGCTTGTTCTAAAGGAAGTGCTTGCCAAAGTGGAAGCGGCAAAGGCTCTCACGTATTAACAGAAATACTTTCTGAAGAAGATATGCTAAAACCTTCTATTAGGTTTTCTTTTTCTAAATATAATACCAAAGAAGAAGTAGATTATGTGATTGGTGTTTTAAAGGAGTTTATAGAGGATTAAAACTTCATACCTAACCGTACATTAAAAACTCTTTGGGTTAAGAAATTTGGAATAGAAAACTGCTGCTGAGAGGCAGCATCTCTAACAAAGGTGTTCGTGATAGAATTAAGATTGTCAAAAACGTTGAAAATTTCAAAACCTACATTCAATTCTCTAAATTTATTAAAGAAACTCCCTTCTTTACGTCTTATTTTTTGATCTACTACGATATAAGAAATCCCCAAATCTGCTCTTCGATAATCTCTTAATCTTGTCTGAAAGTTATAAGGGTCAGCATTGCTTGGTGAACCACCAGGAACACCTGTTTGGTATACAAGATTAAGGTACATTTTTAAATTAGGGATTGTAGGCACATAGTCCTGAAAAAGTGCTCCGACTTTTACTCTTTGATCTGTAGGTCTTGAGATATATCCTCTGTTATCAAGGTTTTCTTCAGTTTTTAGCAAACCAAGACTTACCCAGCTTTCAGTTCCGGGAACAAATTCACCATTTAGCCTTAAATCAAACCCAGCGGCATATGCTTCAGCATTATTATTGGCTCGGTATCGAATTCTTACATTTTCTACAGTATATGAATTAACATCTGTAAGTTTTTTATAATATAATTCTGTGGTAAGTTTAAAAGGTCTGTCCCACATATTAAAACTGTAATCATTACCCGCAACTAAGTGGATGGATTGCTGAGCTTTTACATCTGGTTGAACAGTTCCTTGAATATCTCTTAGTTCTCTATAAAAAGGCGGTTGATGATACCATCCTCCAGAAAGTCTGAAGATCATATCTGCTTTCCAGTTAGGTTTAACAGCTATTTGTGCTCTAGGGCTAAAAACCGTCTGAGAAGTACTACTAATTCCATCCCCCGAAACATTCCAATTATGAGCTCTTATTCCTGCATTCATCCAAATTTCATGTTCTTTGATATTGGTTCGAAAACTATACTGAGCGTATCCCGAAAATCGATCAATAGTAACCATATTAGTAGCTCTTACACTGGTAAAAGGAACAATGGGACTTGCATTGGGGTTATAAGGTTGATCATTAATAAAAGTACCTGGAGGACGAATCGAAAATCCGGCAGAGTCAATAACTTCATATTCCTGGATTCGATCTCTAATATCTTCAGAAGTATATTTTATACCCCAATCTATTTGATGCTCATCCGCAATATAGGTTCCCTTGTGCTCCAGATTAAATATCAAAGCATCCAAGTCATTTCTCGCATGAGTTAGCTGAGAGCCAATACCTTCATTGAACTCAACTTCACCAAGATCTTCACTACCAATATCTGTATTTACGGTGCCTAAAAAGTAAGCTGCAAAAATATCAAAGTACTCTTGTTCTTGTGTATGATATGCAGAACCAATTAATTTTAAAGTTAAATTTTCATTAGCTTGATATGTGCCTTTTAATGCGCCAAAATAAGTTTCATACTGATCTTTTTCCTGACCATCATAGAAAATTGTTAATGCAATTGGATTCGTAATTGTACCAAAATTGGTTTGACGAGTTAAAGGTTCATAATCGTATTTGTTGATTGCAATATTACCTAGAAAACCTAATTCAAACTTATCTGAGAAATTATAAGAAAGATATGTTTGTAAATCCGCGAATCTAGGTCTAAAATTAGTTTGAGTTTGTCTGGCATCTACTAAAAGACTATTATCTCTATATCGAACACCTACTACTCCTGCAAGTTTCTTGTTCTTAGTTATTCCTCCAGCCGCTATGCTTCCTCCTAACAAACTCAGGTCGGCTGTTAAATCAAATCGTGTAGGTCTGCGATACGTAATATCTAGAACAGAAGAAAGTTTATCTCCATATTTAGCCTGAAAACCACCCGCAGAGAAATCTACATTTCTTACCAAGTCTGTATTTACAAAACTAAGTCCTTCTTGTTGTCCAGAACGAATAAGAAAAGGGCGATATACTTCTATTTCATTTACATATACTAAGTTTTCATCAAAATTACCTCCTCTTACCGAATATTGAGTACTTAGTTCGTTGTTAGAACTTACTCCCGGTAATGTTTTTAGTAAGCCTTCTACACCTGCATTAGCGGAGGGAGTAATACGAATTGTTTCTGGGTCTAACGTAGTAATTCCTTCTACAACTTTTCGTTCTCTACCAGTGATAATTACTTCACTGATCTGCTCAATATCTGTTTTTAATATAGGGTTTAATTCGTATTCTTGGTTTTCCTTTAAATTAATAGTAAAAGTAAAATCCTTTAGTCCTACATGGCTTATTTTAATTTTTATGTCCTCATTAGCAGGAATACTAAGTACATATACACCATTTTCATCCGTTAGTGTTCCAGAATTTTCATAGGATACATTAGCCCCAACAATTGGTTTGTTGGATTCATCAAGAACAACACCTTTTACGACTGCGTTTTGAGCTATTATGTTATGACTTGTGAGGGCTAGAAAAAAAACAAAAAGGAAGTGGAGATTTTTCAAAGAGTATATCTATTTACGGTTTTCTAAAGAATGTTGTTTCAAATGTAGCATTATTTCCTACTTTATCTAACACAATAAGTTTAAATTTATTTTCTGTTTCAGTAATTATTTTGTCATTAAAATCATAAACCAGCATTCCGGTTTTGTAATCATATTCCATCAAAATGAATTTCCCGTTGATAGTAGCTCTGTAACTTTTTACACCAGAATCAGCGTCATCTATCTTAATCTTTAAAAAATCAGCTTTAGACATCCATTTTTTGTCAGACACATTGATTGGAACTATGGTTGGTTTATTAAGATCAGTGAATAAGGAGTAACTACCTAAAGTTCTGGTTCTTGTAGAAAAACGATTGTTTTTTTTATTTGTTTTTACGTGATAATGTTGGTTATTATATCCTAATCTTCCAATATATAGCTTTTTCTTATCCGACTCACTATAATTAGAAACATCAAATACAATCGTCATGTTTTTATGTAATGGAATTTCGTCTTGATGAATTTTGATAGTATCACCATTAGCTTGAATATCCAAATATGCATGTTCGTATAAACTACCTTTAGGGATGTATAAATCAAAAATTCCAGAATTAAATGTGAAGTTTTCGGTTGGCTTGACTAAATATGGTGTTTTGATAATCTCTTTTTTTGAAATTTCAGCAAGTTGCTTTCCCTGTATTGGGATGCTAATTTCGGCAGTATTGTCCTTAAAATCCTTGACTAAAACTTTAGCCGTATACGATAAACTATCTTCTACGTTAAAAATGCCTTTATCAATAGTGTTTTTATAGATAGTAAGTGGATTGTTTTTTTCAATAAATAGCTTGGTAATCCTGCTACGATTCTTTTTATAGTATGGATAATCAATTAATCTATTAATATAACGAGTCTCCGAAAACGAAAACCGTTTCATTTCCAAAGCAAAATTTTCTTGACCATTTAGCTCTGTCGAAATCTTATAGACCCCATTTTTATTGGCTGCCAAGTTTTGCTGATCTATTGTAGAAACACCAATTCCTATTTTTCCTATTGCGTTAACACCTTCTGCCTTAAAATTACCATCATCTAATGGTATTAATCTTAATTTTGTCGGTTGCTGGTCTCCGTTAACATGAGAGTTTTCATCAAGACTGTAGATCCAAACACTATTAATTGTTGGTTTTTTAGTGTCCTTGATATCAATACCAAAACTCATAGGGTTCATTGGTCTTGCCTTTGCATCTCTTATTTCAAAATGTAAATGTGGACCACCACTACCTCCTGTGTTACCGCTATAAGCAACTACTTCTCCTTTTTTAACAGATAGAGCTCCGGCCTTCGGAAAAAGCTCGATTTCATACGATTCCTTTGCGTATTGCCTTTTTTTAATATATGCTTCTATTTCAGGAGAAAATTTTTGAAGGTGTGCATACACAGAGGTGTAGCCGTTAGGGTGCGATATGTACATTGCTTTTCCATATCCAAAATGAGAAATTTTTATTCTGGTAATAGTGCCGTCTGCAGCTGCATATACTTTTAATCCTTCTTGCCCCTCCGTTTTTAAATCTATACCAGAATGAAAATGATTAGATCTTAATTCTCCATAAGTTCCGGAAACCGCAAGAGGAATATCTAGAGGATTTATGAAATAGTCTTTCGGAATGTCTTTTTGACAGTACCCGATTCCAATATTGAGTACTAAAAATAATGTTATTATGCGCATAGGGAGTAAATGTAAATATTTAGGAATTAAAATTAAAGTGATGTTTAATTAAAAACTAAAAGGCTATAAACTAACCACTTGATTGATGAGATATTGGAGCTGCAAAATTAGTTTAAAAACTATTGGGTTTTTTCAATTGGTATGTTAACTTTGTGTAACGAAGTATTGCGTGAAATTATAATGAGTGATTTAATTGAAATTGTTGATTCTCTTGAGAATAGGATAAGTAAGTTGATTCATAAGCATGACTTGCTTAAACAACAAAATGCTGATCTTAGAGATAAAATAAAGGATTTGAAGGCTGATTCAGAACTTCAGATTGATCAATTAAAACAGTGGGAAGAAAAATTCAGTGCACTCAAAAATGCAAATGCAATGCTAGGCAGTGACGAATACAAAAGGGAAACCAAGCTCAAAATAAATGCCCTGATAAGGGAGATAGATGTCTGTATAGCACAGCTATCTGAGTAATATAGAATATGGCAGATAAATTAAAAATCAAATTATCAGTTGCGGATAGAGTGTATCCACTTACTATTAATCCTGATCAAGAAGAAGGATTAAGGAAAGCAGCTAAAAAGATTGAAGCCATGATTAAACAATTTGAGCAAAGTTATGCAGTGAGAGATAAGCAAGATGTATTAGCAATGTGTGCTTTACAGTTTGCTGCACAAGTAGAACAAAAGGTTATAGATAAAGATAGTGATGAGATAAATGTAACGGGTCGATTAAGTGCCCTGAACACTTTGTTGCAAGATCATCTATCGTAAACGTTCATTAAAATAAATAAGGTTACTGCCTGCACTAGTTATTATTTTTTGATAAACTCAACAAGAATTATTTCAAAAGGGTGAGTTTAAGTTGTAAAAGCAAGCCGTGCTGATGTATATCAGTCTCACGGATCCTTGAGCAATTTGTTAGCCCTAAACCTGTTTTTACAGAGTTTATACAAAACCCATGCTAGTGCAGGCTTTTTTTATATATAAACACTAACTAGGATTATGGATAACATTATATTTTTGATTATTGCAGCAGTGGCGGGTTTAGTGATAGGTTTTATTATTGCTAAAGTGTTAGAGCGCAGTAGAGCTTCAGAAATTATCAAAAGCGCTAAAAAAACATCTCAAAGTATTATTAGGGAAGCTAAAAGTGAAGGCGAGACGATTAAGAAGGATAAAATACTTCAGGCTAAAGAAAAATTTATAGAATTGAAATCGGAGCATGAAAAAGTGATTTTGTCTCGTGATAAAAAAATGGCTGAAGCGGAAAAGAGAACTAGAGATAAAGAATCTCAAATCTCTAACGAGCTTTCTAAAGGCAAGAAATTAAACTCTGAACTAGAGCAAAAGATTAAGGATTACAATCATCGTAATGAATATCTTGAGAAAAAACAAAGTGAATTAAAGAAGCTTCATAAAAGTCAAGTACAACAATTAGAAGTGATATCTGGATTGTCTGCAGAGGAAGCAAAAGAGCAGCTTGTAGAGTCTCTAAAAGAACAGGCAAAGACAGATTCTATGGCGCTAATACAGGATACCATAGAAGAAGCAAAATTAACTGCTCAGCAAGAGGCAAAGAAAGTTATTATAAATACGATACAACGAATAGGTACCGAAGAAGCTGTAGAGAATTGTGTATCCGTATTTAATATCGAAAGTGATGATGTAAAAGGGCGTATTATAGGTCGTGAAGGTAGAAATATTAGGGCTATAGAAGCGGCTACTGGTGTAGAAATTATTGTTGATGATACTCCTGAAGCAATTATATTATCTTGTTTTGATTCTGTAAGACGAGAGGTTGCTCGTCTATCTTTACATAAATTAGTAACCGATGGAAGAATACATCCTGCACGTATTGAGGAAATAGTTAAGAAAACTAGAAAACAAATTGATGAAGAGATTATAGAAGTAGGTAAAAGAACTGTTATTGATCTTGGAATTCATGGATTACACCCAGAGTTAATCAAAACTGTTGGTAGAATGAAATATCGTTCTTCTTATGGTCAAAACTTATTACAGCATTCTAGAGAAGTGGCAAAACTTTGTGGAGTTATGGCTTCAGAACTTGGGCTTAACCCAAAACTTGCTAAAAGAGCGGGGTTGTTACATGATATAGGTAAGGTGCCAGATACGGAAACTGAAGTTCCACATGCTATTCTAGGAATGCAATGGGCCGAAAAGTATGGTGAAAAACCGGATGTTTGTAATGCTATTGGTGCTCACCACGATGAAATAGAAATGACGGCGCTTATTTCGCCTATAGTTCAGGTTTGTGATGCGATTAGTGGAGCAAGACCTGGAGCTCGTCGACAGGTGTTGGATTCTTATATACAAAGGTTGAAGGATCTTGAGGATATTGCATTCGGATTTAACGGTGTTAAGAAGGCTTATGCAATTCAGGCGGGTAGAGAGTTACGTGTTATTGTAGAGAGTGAAAAAGTAAATGACGAAAGAGCAGCTAGTTTATCTTTTGAAATTTCTCAGAAAATTCAAACTGATATGACGTATCCTGGTCAAGTTAAGATTACAGTTATTAGAGAAACAAGGGCAGTAAATATTGCTAAATAAAATATAGAACATTAACTGCTTTATACAAAAAAAAGAGAATCAATTGATTCTCTTTTTTTGTTTATGTGAAGAAGTGTCTTTGTGAGGGTATTTTTTTATCATTTCATTTTTCCAAGTTAATGCAGATTTCATGTCATCAAATCTTCTAAATTCCTTTTCAAAAAAAGTTTTTTCGTATTTCGTTAACGTTTTTTGTATAGGGTCGTTAGATACCACAGCGAATCCAACAAGATTAGGTATTTTTGCTGTCCTAATATATACAATTGGGTCGACGGAATACGAATGAATTCGATGTGTAATGTATACAAAAGGAGTGTTTTTAAAATGTTCTTCTGCGATTTTAATTAGAATAGAGTTGTTGTTTATAGAAACGACAATACCTTCATACATAGTTGCAATCATATGATTACTATGTATTTCTAATTTGCAAAAATCTAAATTGTAAGATCTAATCATTGGGGGATTTTTAGATAGTAAATTGAAAAAAAAGATTAGGAATGTAATATAGTTTTTTATGATATAGAAATAAAAATTTTAGTTTAAAAATCGATATTTTTTTCTAATAGCTCATTTTTCCATTCTAATGCTCTGCTTATATCTGTGAAATATTTTATTCTTTTTTGAAAAAATTTACTTTCTAATTCTGTCAACTTTCGTTGTCTATGATTTTTTGAAACAACCGCTATACCGATAAGATTATCAATTTTTGTGGTTTCGTGATATACTGTTGGATCTACTGAATATGAATTGATTCTGTTAGAGATGTACACAAAGGGTTTGTTGTTAAAATATTTCTTGACAAATTCTAGCAACAATTTGTTGTGCTCTGGCTTAACTAAAAAGCCTTCAGCAATAGTGTTTTTTAAAAAATCGTCTTTGATTTCTACCTTAGCAAAACCTAAATCATAGTATTCTGTCATTTATGATTACAAAACTATTATTCAAGTATGGTTAATATTTTAATAAGTTACAATAAAACTATTACTTATGAAAATTATGAATAGATAAAAGTAAGGTTTCAGGGGAAATATTAGGAGGTTAATCCATTACGTGTTTTAGGATTTCATCTTTCCATTGCAGAGCAGATGTCATGGTGTCAAATTGTCTGAATTCTTTCTTAAAAAAAGCTTTTTCTAATTTAGTTTGGATTTTTTGTCTAGGATCATTTGATACCACTGCGAATCCAACTAAGTTTTGGATTTTTGCTGTCTCTAAATAAATCGTTGGGTTAACAGCATATGAGTTTACACGATGTGTTATGTATAAGAAAGCTTTATTTTTATAATGTTTACGAACCATTTCTAATAAAACATCGTTGTGCTCGGGCGAAACGGTAATACCTTCATTCATGGTAACTTTTATATAGTCGTCATAGATTTCTATCAGACCAAAATCTAACTTATATGATGTAATCATTTGGGGTATTCTTTAAGTTGTGCAAATATATATATTTAGTAATATAAAAATTGGAAGTCTTTGATTTTATTTGGGATTTTTCCCTTGTTCATTACTGATAATGCTTTGGGTATTTAAAAACCTTGGCGAAAGTGTTTTAAGTGATTCTTTTTTGGTTAGTTTAATAGATTGTTTGAGATTCTGATAAGCTCTATTATATTATGATTTCCGACAGTTTTAATCTATTTGTAGGCTTTTGGTAGATAGGATATGGATTAAATTAATGAAAAGGTTTTGCTTCACAAATGGTTCTAATTATTACAGACTATGCTTTCAAGTTTTTAGATTGCTTATTTATCTTTTTTAAAGCAAAATTCAAAATAAGCTTAATTTTTGTATAAAGGTTTTAGATATGAAACAAAAGATTTTGATTTAAACATAAAAAAAAGCTCCTTTTTCAAAAAAAAAGGAGCTTTTCTGTCTAATTTATTATGGTGTGTTAAGATTCTGCCGGCTTTTCGGCTTTCTTAATTTTAATTGTTAATTCATTGGAATCTTCATCTAGATCCATGAAAATACTGTCGCCTTCTTGCAATTGAGCGCTAATAATTTCTTCTGCCAATGCATCTTCGATATACTTTTGAATCGCTCTTTTAAGAGGTCTTGCTCCATACTGTTTATCAAATCCTTTTTCAGTGATGTAGTCCTTTGCTTTTTCGCTTAGGCTTAAATCATATCCAAGATCGCTAATTCGTCCGTATAGTTTTTCTAACTCGATATCAATAATTTTATGGATATCTTCACGCTCTAATGCGTTAAATACAATTACATCATCAACTCGATTTAAAAATTCTGGAGCGAATGCCTTCTTCAAAGCATTTTCAATAACACCTTTTGCATAACTGTCTGATTGAGTCTTTTTTGCGCTAGTTCCAAAACCAACGCCTTGTCCGAAATCTTTAAGTTTACGAGCTCCAATGTTAGATGTCATAATAATGATTGCATTCCTGAAATCAATTTTTCGACCAAGGCTATCTGTTAAATATCCATCATCTAATACTTGTAGCATCATGTTGAATACATCAGGGTGCGCTTTTTCTATTTCATCCAATAAAATCACGGCATATGGTTTTCTTCTTACTTTTTCAGTAAGTTGTCCGCCTTCTTCGTAGCCAACATATCCTGGAGGAGCTCCAATAAGTCTGGAAACAGCAAATTTTTCCATATACTCACTCATATCTATACGAATAAGTGTGTCTTCGCTATCAAAAAGTTCTCTTGCAAGCACCTTGGCGAGTTGAGTTTTACCAACACCGGTCTGTCCTAGAAATATAAAGGATCCAATCGGTTTGTTAGGGTCTTTTAGACCTGCACGATTACGTTGAATTGCTTTAACAACTTTAGAAACCGCATCATCTTGACCAATAACCTTTCCTTTTATGAGATTTGGTAATTCAGCAAGTTTGTTGCTTTCAGTTTGAGCGATACGATTAACGGGTATACCGGTCATCATCGATACTACATCAGCTACGCTTTCCTCATCAACAATTTCTTTATGAAGTTTAGAATCTTTCTCCCATTGTTCTTGTGCTTGAGCTAATTCTTTTTCAAGATTTTTTTCATCATCTCTAAGCTTAGCAGCTTCTTCGTACTTCTGTTTTTTTACAACACTATTCTTAAGTTCTCTAACTTCTTCGAGCTTTTTCTCTAAGTCAAGAATCTTTTTAGGAACATCGATGTTTGTGATATGCACTCTTGATCCTGCTTCGTCTAAAGCATCTATAGCTTTATCCGGTAAAAAGCGGTCTGTCATGTATCTGTTAGTAAGCTTAACACATGCTTGAATCGCTGCATCAGTATAGCTTACATTATGATGTTCTTCATATTTTTCCTTTATATTTTCAAGAATCTCTATAGTTTCTTCAATATTTGTAGGCTCTACTATAACTTTTTGGAAACGTCTTTCTAGAGCACCATCTTTTTCAATATATTGTCTATATTCATCTAAAGTAGTGGCTCCAATACATTGTATTTCTCCTCTAGCTAATGCGGGCTTAAACATATTAGAAGCGTCTAGACTTCCTGTAGCGCCACCAGCTCCTACAATTGTATGAATTTCATCTATAAAAAGAATGATATCATCATTTTTTTCTAATTCATTCATTACTGCTTTCATTCGCTCTTCGAACTGACCTCTATATTTTGTACCAGCCACTAGGCTAGCTAAATCTAGCGTTACCACGCGTTTGTCAAACAGTATTCGAGATACTTTTCGTTTAATAATCCTCAGCGCTAAACCTTCAGCAATAGCAGACTTTCCAACACCTGGTTCACCAATTAATAGTGGATTGTTTTTCTTTCTTCTACTAAGAATTTGGGAAACACGTTCTATTTCCTTTGTTCGCCCTACTACTGGATCTAGTTTTCCTTCTTCTGCCATAGCAGTTAAATCTCTACCGAAATTATCTAATACCGGAGTTTTAGATTTCTTATTGGCTTTAGTTCCGCCAGTTGGAGAGTTAAAAGGATTCTCTTTTGATGCATCCCCAGTCATATCATCGTCCTCAGAAAATGACTCTGCCTTTGGGTTTTCTATATATTCTTCTTCGTTAGCAATCATAAATTTAAATTGATCTTTAACATTATCATAATCCACTTTTAGCTTATTTAAAAGCTTAGTCGTGGGGTCGTTTTCATTTCTTAATATACATAATAACAAATGTGCAGTATTAATAGAAGAGCTTTGAAATAACTTTGCTTCTAAAAAAGTAGTTTTAAGTGCTCTTTCTGCTTGTCTTGTTAAATGTAAATTCTTTTTTTCATTTGTAGCTACTGCTACGTTAGGGTTTGCGGGGCTTAGAATTTCAACTTTTCTTCTCAAATTTGTTAAATCTATATCTAACGCATCCAATATACTAATTGCTTTCCCACTTCCATCACGTAATAGTCCTAACATCAGATGTTCTGTGCCAATAAAATCGTGCCCTAATCTTAGCGCTTCCTCTTTACTGTATGCAATCACATCTTTGACTCTTGGTGAAAAATTGTCATCCATATAATTAGTTTCTTTCTTTTTCTGTGTTTTTACTACTAAATATAGTAATTTTTAAAATTACATTGGCAAAAACTATTCCTTTTAACCATCATTAACAGATAAGCTGACATAAATACCTTTTGTGTCATATTTCTTTATATCTAAATAATGTTTTTTGAATAATTCAAAAAACAAATTTAAAGGATTATTAAGTTTTCTGAGTAAATAGACAAAAAAAGCATTAATAATCAAAATCTATATTTGTAGACTTATTAACTATATAGGTCGTTAAAGTTGTTAATAAATTACGTATATTATGAAGGGTATAGACAGTTAAAACCGTCTTAATTTACTTAAATTAGCCCGTTAAATAAAATCAATTTTAGAATAAAATAATTTTTATGGCAGAAGGAGAAAAGCTAATACCTATCAATATAGAGGATGAGATGAAGTCTGCATACATCGATTATTCGATGTCAGTGATTGTATCACGAGCACTTCCGGATGTTAGAGATGGTCTTAAACCAGTACACAGAAGAGTTTTATATGGTATGTATGAGTTAGGTGTTAAAGCCGGTAGTGCTCATAAGAAATCAGCAAGAATTGTTGGTGAGGTTCTTGGTAAATACCACCCTCACGGTGATACATCGGTTTATGACACAATGGTTCGTATGGCTCAAGAATGGAGTTTACGATATATGTTGGTAGATGGTCAAGGTAACTTTGGATCTGTAGATGGAGATAGTCCAGCAGCAATGCGTTATACAGAAGCAAGAATGCGAAAAATATCAGAAGATATGCTCGCGGATATTGACAAAGATACTGTTGATCATACATTTAATTTTGATGATACATTAAAGGAACCTACGGTTTTACCTAGTAGGGTGCCGGGATTACTGATTAATGGTGCTTCAGGTATTGCGGTAGGTATGGCTACAAATATGCCTCCTCATAATTTAACTGAAGTCGTAGATGGAACTATTGCTTACATTGAGAATAATGATATCGAGATAGATGAGCTTATTCAGCATATTAAAGCACCAGATTTTCCTACCGGAGGTATCATATATGGTTATGATGGGGTAAGAGAAGCTTTTAAAACTGGTAGAGGTAGGATCGTAATGCGTGCCAAAGCTAGTTTTGAAGAGGTTAATGGTAGAGAATGTATTATTGTGTCTGAAATACCTTATCAAGTGAATAAGGCAGATATGATAAAGAAGACTGCCGATCTTGTAAATGATAAGAAGATTGATGGTATTTCTACTATTAGAGATGAATCCGATAGAAAAGGAATGCGTATTGTTTATATCTTAAAAAGAGATGCAATACCTAATATAGTTCTTAATCTTTTATATAAATATACTGCTTTGCAGTCTTCATTTAGTGTTAATAATATTGCACTGGTAAATGGAAGACCACAGTTATTGAATGTAAAAGAAATGATTCATCATTTTGTCGAGCATAGACATGAAGTTGTTGTGCGAAGAACAAGATATGAGTTAAGAAAAGCGGAAGAAAGAGCGCATATACTAGAAGGTCTGATCATTGCTTCTGATAATATAGACGAAGTTATCAAATTGATTAGAGCGTCTTCTAATGCAGATGAAGCAAGGCAAAAACTTATTGATCGATTTAAACTCTCCGAAATACAGGCGAAGGCAATTGTGGAAATGCGTCTACGTCAGTTGACAGGTCTGGAGCAGGATAAATTACGTGCTGAGTATGATGAGTTAATGAAAACTATTGAAGATCTTAAAGACATTCTTGAGAAAAAAGAACGTCGAATGGATATCATTAAGGAAGAACTTATCGAAGTAAAAGATAAATATGGAGATGATCGTCGTTCTCAAATAGAATATGCAGGAGGAGATCTAAGTATTGAAGATATGATACCAAATGAGAAAGTAGTGATTACTATTTCTCATGCAGGTTATATTAAAAGGACTTCTCTTACAGAATATAAGAAACAGAATAGAGGAGGAGTTGGTCAGAAAGGAAGTACTACGCGTAATGAAGATTTCCTAGAACATCTTTTTGTAGGTACCAATCATCAATATATGTTGTTTTTTACCCAAAAAGGGAAATGTTTCTGGATGCGAGTTTATGAAATCCCTGAAGGAAGTAAGACATCAAAAGGTAGAGCAATACAAAACTTGATCAACATTGAGAGTGATGATAAGGTAAAAGCATTTATATGCACACAAGATCTGAAAGATGAAGAATACATTAATTCTCATTATGTCATAATGGCAACTAAAAAAGGTCAGGTGAAGAAAACTTCTCTAGAACAATATTCTAGACCGAGAACTAATGGTATAAACGCTATTACAATTAAGGATAATGATGAATTGTTAGAGGCAAAGCTTACTGATGGAAAAAGCCAGGTAATGCTTGCAGTTAAGTCTGGTAAAGCAATTCGTTTTGAAGAGGAGAAAACCAGGCCAATGGGACGTGGAGCATCAGGTGTGAGAGGTATTCGACTTGCAGATGATAAAGATGAGGTAATTGGAATGGTTGCTGTTAATGATATGGAAAGTAATATTCTAGTGGTTTCAGAAAATGGTTATGGAAAGCGCTCTAAACTAGATGATTACAGGATTACCAACAGAGGAGGGAAAGGAGTGAAGACTATTTCCGTTACTGATAAAACAGGACAATTGGTAGCTATCAAAAATGTTACCGATGATGATGATCTTATGATTATCAATAAATCAGGTATTGCTATTAGATTGTCTGTAGAAGACTTAAGAGTAATGGGACGTGCTACTCAAGGAGTTCGTTTAATTAATTTAAAAGGTAAAGACTCTATTGCGGCAGTAGCTAAAGTAATGCATGATGATGATGATGTAGAAGATGTAGATGATAATATTGAAGAAAATAATATATCTTTGCAAAATGATGGTGATGCTTCTGATGGCACGACTATTGATGAAACAAATGAATAAAACAGAATCCCACAAAAAAAACAAGTAATGAGAACTAAATTTATTATAGCATTTTTTCTAACTATAAGTGCTATTGGATTTTCACAAAAAAAAGGACTTAGGGCAGCAACAAAAGCATTAAAGTCTGGTAATCTAGAAGTAGCAAATGATGCATTAAAAGCTGTAGAAGGACAGTTAGATATTGCAGATGAAAAAATGAAAGCGCAATTCTATTTGCTAAAAGGACAACTTGGAGCGGCATCTAAAGATAAGTCATTAGAAAAAATTGAAGATGCTGCAATGGCTTATGCTAAAGTTATAGAAATAGAAGAAGCATCTGGTAGTAAAAAATATTCTGCACAAGCAGATACAGGAATCCAGACACTTCGTCAAGCTTTAATTGAAGAAGCAGTAGCAGATCAGAAAGCTGGTAAAAATAAGGAAGCCGCAGATAAACTTTATTTAGGATATAAAACAAAGAAAACAGATACTTCGTATCTATATTTTGCTGCATCCAATGCGGTAAATGGAAAAGATTATGATGCTGCTTTAAAATATTATAATGAGTTAGTGGATCTTGGATATAAAGGAGTTGAAGATCGTTTTACAGCTACTAATAAAGAAACTGGAGAAATAGATAATTTCGATTCTAAACAATTAAGAGATTTCTCTGTTAAGGCGGGTACGCATATAAAGCCAGAAGCGTCTAAAACAGAATCTAGAAGGTCAGAGATTACAAAAAACTTAGCGCTAATCTACATCAATCAAGGTAAAGATGAAGAAGCGATTAAGGCGATGGAAGCAGCTAAGAAAGAGAATCCTAACGATCCTGCTTTAATGCAAGAAGAAGCTAATATGTTTTACAAATTAGGTAATATTGCTAAATATCAGGAATTAATGGAGAAGATAGTTGCAAATGATCCTGAAAATCCTAATCTACTTTATAATCTAGGAGTAAGTGCATCACGCCTTGGAGATAATGAAAAAGCGATAGAATACTATAAAAAAGCTTTAGAGGTAAAACCTGATTATGCTTCTGCACAAATAAATATAGCAGCGATTATTTTAAGTGGTGAGACTGCTCTTAATGAAGAAATGAATAGCTTAGGTACATCTAATGCTGATTATAAGAGATTTGATATTCTTAAAAAGCAAAAACAAGATTTATATAGAGATGCGATTCCATATTTAGAAGGTGCTTTAGAATCTAAGCCAGATAATGTTGATGCAGTTCGTACTTTAATGCAGATTTTTTATCAATTAGATGATCCAAAAGCAGAGGACATGAAAAACAAACTTAAAGCTTTAGAAGGAGGTAATTAATCCAAAACTAAACTTTAATAATACTAAAAAGTGCGGATCAATTTTGATTCGCACTTTTTTTAATCATAATATGATAGAAAATTCTAATAGGAAGTTAGACTCTGTTCTAATAATTGAATGTTACTATGTAGACGTTCTCTAACAATGCTCATCATCCTTTTGTTTAGAGCAGAAGAATTTTTTATATATGTCAAGTATTCATCTACAGTAAACTGACCTATAATCATTCCTTTCAGACTATTCCTTAATTTCATGTCCTTTTGAATAGCGTTATCAATATAAAGTAAGCGTTTTTCTAAAGTTAATTCATAAAAAGTGTTTTTTCTTTTTTTTATATAATTTCTGAAGACTTCAATTAATAATTCGCCCTGTAATTTGATTATGGGCCTGATTGTTTTGTTCTGAAATTGCTCGTCGTCCGACATGTTTTCAGAAACTCTTGCGTTTAAAATTTTTGGACGTATTGCCAGTAAATTGGATTCCCTGTTTTCCATAGTAAAGAATGTTTACTAAAAATACAGAATTGTTTCGTCCAAAATAGACTATAGTGTTTAGAGTTTTAAACCAGTTATGAACAAGGTTTTTATTATGGAATTGGTTGTCTTTTTATCTTTTTCTAAAAAAAATAAATATTGTATAGTCGTGTAATAAAAAAGAGCCCTTAAAAAAAGAGCTCTTTATATATATAAAACAGTTTACGTTTATTTACTAAGGTATTCTTCTTTTGATTTCGTTTTAATAGTTCCCGCATTATTCTTTTCTAAATACTTTTTATACTTAGCTAATTGCTTTGATTCTATTTTTTGATACTTAGTTTTTGCTTCGTTTAATCTATTTTCTAATACCTCTTTATTCTCTAGTTGTGATAAAGAAGGTTTTTCGAATAAGTTAGCTACATCACTATATAATGAAGCTAATTTCTCTCTTAGTTGTGGTTCTGCTTCCGCTACATAATTATCACCAGTGGTTACAACTAGTGATTCTTTTAGTGAATTCATTTCTGTAATTAGAGCAGAAGCAACTTTTGTTGCTTTTGGATCTCCTTTTTGTAGCTTTTCCGCATTATCAATTGTTTGGTCGATCTTGTATACTAAGTATGCTAAATCTTCCATATCATTATAAAGTTCTTGAGTAGTTTTAAAATGAGATTCCCTTTCGGTATTCGTTACTACCGAATTTGGATCGTTTTGAAGTATAATAGAACTTTCATAAGAGTTTTTTCCTTTTTTGAGAACAACTTTATATGTTCCTGCAGCGGCTCTTGGAGAAGTGAAACCACCAGCTGTATATGACTTACCAGCTGCTACTTTAGGCGCTTTTGTTCTAAAATCCCAAGTGGCAATGTTGATGCCTTTGGATTTTCCAGGTACAAGAGAAGCAATTTCATTTCCATTTGTATCCTGAATAGACAAAGTCATTTTTCCAAAAGTGTGTCTCTTTTTCAAATAATAGATAATTTGACCAGAAGAGGAAGGGTTATTTCCTACGAATTGAAGCTCAGTGCTTCCTCCTCCAAAACCACCTTCTTCTTTTATTATAGCTGGTTTGGATGCAAAGAAATGCACATCTTTTTTTAACATTTCCTGATTAATTTGTCGTAACGGAGAAATATCATCAATAATGATAATTCCTCTACCATGTGTACCTAATACAAGATCATTTGTCTTTTTCTGTAAGTCGATGAAATGAACGGCGGTTGCTGGCATATTATTGGTAAAACGAGACCAATTTTTTCCTCCATCTATAGTTATAAATAATCCGAACTCTGTACCTAAATATAATAAGTTCTCATTCTCATAATCTTCTTGAATATTTCTAGCAAACCCAATAATATCATCTGTAACAATGGATTTCCAAGTTTTTCCAAAATCAGAAGTTTTGTATACATATGGTTTCATATCGTTCTGCGCGTGACCATCGAAAACTGCATATGCTGCTCCTTTAGAGTGATTACTTGCTTCTATATGATATACCCATGTGTTTTTAGGAACTCCTTGTATATTAGGTGTTGTATTAGACCATGTTTTTCCTCCGTCTTGTGTTATTTGAACATTTCCGTCATCCGTTCCTACCCAAATTACTTTTTCATCCAAGGGTGATTCTGCAATTGTAAAAATTGTAGTATGTGTTTCTGCTCCCGACTTATCAGTAGAAATACCTCCAGATTCTTTATCTTGTTTTAATGGATCATTGGTAGTAAGATCTGGAGAAATAATTTTCCAGTTGTCACCCATATCTCCACTTACATGAAGAAATTGACTACCCATATAAAATCTATCTGGTTGATGTTCGCTTATTGCCATGGGTGCGTTCCAGTTAAAACGAAGGTCTGCTTTCCCTTTTACTTGTAGAGGTTTTACGTTTTTGGTATTGTTTTTATCAATATCGTATCTCCAAACATTTTGGGCTCCTTGCATTTCGGAGTAAATAATTTTTTTTGTTGGGTGCCTAAGTACTCTAAAACCATCTCCAACACCTATCCGTTTCCAATCGCGAGCCTCTACACCTCCTGGAGAAGAAGATGGACCATACCAGGAACCGTTATCTTGTAATCCTCCATAAATATTATATGGTTCCTCATTATCAACGCTTATTTGATAGAATTGTGATAATGGTAGATTATCTACCATATCCATAGTGGATCCACCATCCCAACTTCTATAAACACCTCCATCGGTACCCACATACATTCTATCAGAATTGTTGATGTCAAATGTAATATCGTGGATGTCTGCGTGCATGTTTCCAAGGTTTTTGAAAGTTTTTCCACCATCTCTCGAGATGGACCCAAATAAACCTCCCTTAGCCACAATATCTGGGTTTTTAGGATCTACTACTATTCTTGCAAAGTAAAAAGGGCGTACAACAAGTCCAAAATCTCCATTAAGTAGTTTCCAGTTAGCACCAGCATCATCAGAACGATATAAACCTTTATCTTCTTTGCTTTCTACAACTGCGTATACTATTTTTGGATTGGATGGTGCTACTGCTACTGCAAATCTCCCTAAATCTCCTTTAGGGAAACCATTATGAATTTTATTCCAGGTTTTTCCTGCATCAGTGGATTTATAAAGTGCGCTATTAGGTCCACCAGAATTGAAACTCCAAGCTGTTCTTCTAAATTCCCACATGGCGGCATATAGTGTATTAGGATCATTAGGATCCATAATTACTTCATTAGCACCAGTTCTTTGATTAATATATAAGATTTTTTCCCAAGTTTTTCCTCCATCGGTTGTTTTGTAGACTCCTCGATCTTCACTGTCACCCCATAAAGCACCTATGACACCTACATAAATTTCATTAGAATTCTTTGGGTTTATCTGAATACTACTAATTCGTTCAGAATTCTCGAATCCCATTTTTTTCCAATTTGCTCCACCATCAGTAGTTTTGTATAAGCCGTCTCCAACAGAAACACTGTTTCTTGTCCAGATTTCTCCAGTTCCTACCCAAACAGTATTATCAGGATCATTTGGATCAATAGAAACAGCACCTATAGACTGTGCATAATCATCAAATATGGGAGCAAAACTAGCTCCTCCATTAGAAGATTTCCATACGCCACCACCAGCAGTACCTACGTATATAATTCTACTATTTGTTGGATGATTTTCTAAATCAATGACACGACCACTCATCAGTGCTGGTCCTATGTGTCTCGCTTCTAGCTTTCCGAAAAGTTCCTTGCCTTTTAGTACAATATCCTGAGCTTGTATTCCTAATGAAAATACAAGACTAAGCCCGGCTATTATAATTTTTTTATTCATAATTCATTTGATTGATTAGTAATTTATGTGAAAAAAAATCCCCAACGAATTGGGGATTTTGAGTATATATGTATGGTTTATTTCTTTTCTGGGAAAGCAAATTTTGCACTATCAACTTCTGGGTTTAGTTTGATTTCTTTGAAGTTCATAGTTTGAAACTCACTTCCTACTGTAAACGGAAAATAAACTCCATTTACTTCTTGATAGTCGCTAATAGAAGACTTTATGGTTTGTCCTTTCATAGGACCTTGGTTCATTTGCGTCTCAATGATGATAGGTACAAAATTTTCTGTATCAAAATAATAGTGAACAATGTTAGGTAGAGATTGACCATCTACTATAATTGGATCTTTGGTCATTTTTATTTTAAAAGTTTCGGTTCCATCAACAGTTTCTTTTCCAACTAATTCGATGCTGTATCCTTTTTCCTTATAATTTAAAAATGGATCCGGGAAATCTTTAGTTTGCTTTTTCATATTTTCTGTAGCTTCACTATCACTTTTCTCAGCTTCCATGGTCATTTGGTTTCTCTGCCAAGAGGTTTCTCCATCAAACGCAGACCATACCATACGATTTCCTTGTAATTCTATAGTAACCAATTGTTTTCCATCTTTTGTAGATACTTGTTCAAAAGGAATTTCCATTCCTTGCATTTTCATAACCCCAACCATTTCTACACTTTCTAGTTTTTCCCAGTTTTCTTTTCCTCCAGTGTTTTCTAGATAATTTGCTACAATTTCATCAGCCGTTTGGGCACTTGCTGGAGCAATAATTGCGATAATTAAACCTACTATTAATGATTTTAAAGTATTCATTGTTAAATTTTTTATTGTTGTTACTGTAAAGTTAGTCATTCGAATCTTATTTTTGTTACACTATTTATGGTAATCTTTTTAAATAAAAGTTATGAAATTTGGCAAAGTAGAACACCCTGAAAGCATAAATTTTGTATTACCGAAAGATCATGAGGATACTTTAAGAGTTTTACAAAAAGAAAGAAAAAAGAATTTGTCTGTATATGTAGGATGTGCTAAATGGAATAAACAAGATTTAAAAGGTTTTTATCCAAGAGGTACAAAAGATGAATTACATTATTATTCAAGACAGTTTAATTCTATAGAGTTAAATGCTACTTTCTATAGAATCTTTTCTGAAGATCAATTTAAGAAATGGTACGATAAAACTCCAGAAGGGTTTAAGTTTTTTCCTAAACTAGTTCAGAATATATCACACCTTAAAAGGTTAAACGAAGATGTGCAACCTTATGTTGATCAATATCTGTCTAGTGCTATCCATTTAAAGGAGAAATTGGGGACTATTTTTTTACAAATGCATAGTAATTTTACTCCTAAGTATTTTGATAGAGTTGTGAATTTTGTAGAAAAGTGGCCTAAGGAATTACGTTTATCAATAGAATTTAGACATACAGATTGGTTTAACGATGCAATAGTTGCTAATGAACTTTATAATTTATTAGAAAATAATAATATAGCAAATATCATTACGGATTCTGCAGGTAGAAGAGATTTATTACATATGAGGCTTACTAATAAGGAAGCTTTTATAAGATATGTAGGTGCTAATCACGAAACGGATTATACAAGATTGGACGACTGGGTGAGTCGATTAAAATTCTGGAAAGCACAAGGTATAGAAGATATTCATTTTTTTGTACATCAGAATATCGAGCAAGAATCTCCACTATTGTCCAAATATTTTATTGAATTACTTAATAAGGAATTAGGGACAAGTCTTAATTTACCCAATCATTCATCTGATGGAGCAACCTTATTTTAGTTCAGTTTTTACTTAAAGGATTCATTAAACTTTGATTTTGTAGCTATAATCAGTCGCGAATAGTGTTAAAGTTTTAAAATATATTGCACTTAAACCTATTTATGTGTATTTTGCCGATGATTTTAAATAATACGGCCTAAATTTCCGAAGATTTATTTAAAAACAGGCTTACTTTGAATTTGTATTAACAAGCCAAAAAAATACGTATGACTAAACAACTACACCCCACTTTATTATTAGTTTTTTTATTAGTATCCCCTTTATTAATAGCTCAGAAAGAAGATGTTAAGGAAGCTAAAGTCCTGTTTGATAATCAAGTAACAATTTTAGAGATATCAACAAATTTTGAAATGGACGGTTTTAATAGAAAGAACGTTTTTTCTTACATTTCAAATTTTGAATTGGACTCTCACGATTCCCATAACCATTCCGAACATACTCTGGAACAAATCTGTCATATGCATTCTGAGAGTATTTCACTTATTGATATCATTTCGTCTGACGAAGGATCTGACTTTAATTGTTCAGGAGGTTTCTGTATGGATAAGTCTCATTTTCATAAAAGAGGATTAACCTTAAAAAAACAATTATTTGATTATTTCATGAAAATTTCGTGTTAATACCTTGATGTTTTATATGATGTATTGATATATTTAGTTGGGCAATGAATATATTCATCTATTTTTGTACTCTAAAACAAAATAAGGATGAAATTTTCAGAATTAGGTGTTCCTAAAGATCTAAATAAAGGTCTAAAAGAAATGGGAATTACTATCCCTACCAAAATTCAAGAACAAACATTACCTGTTCTTATCAATAATCAAATAGATTTTATAGGTAAAGCTCAGACAGGTACAGGAAAGACAGCTGCTTTTGGTATTCCTTTATTAACAGCTATTGATCCTAAAAAGAAAGAAGTTCAGGCCTTAGTATTGGCTCCCACCAGAGAATTAGGACAACAAATTGCGAAACAACTATTTAAGTTCACTAAGTATACAGATAAAATTTTTACGGAATCCGTTTACGGAGGAGAAAAGATCGAAATACAACTCTCAAGATTAAAAAGACCTACGCATATAATTGTAGCGACTCCAGGTAGGCTTATAGATCTAATAGAAAGAAAAGCAGTTGATATCTCTAAAATCAAGACCATTGTTATGGATGAAGCTGATGAGATGTTGAGTATGGGATTTAAAAAAGATCTCACAACAATTTTAAGCAAAACTAAAGGTCGACGAAATGTTTGGCTGTTCTCGGCTACTATACCATCTGCCCTCAATGAAATTATTAATTCTTATGTAGATAAAAATGCGGTACGAGTATCCGTAGACAAAAACGATGCTGTTAATAAAGGGATTGAACATCAATTTGTTGTTGGAGAAGAAGTAAATAAATTAGATACATTAACCTATTTTCTTAAATCTCAAAAAAATCAAAGAGGTATCATTTTTACAAAAACTAAAGCGGCAGCACGCAAATTGTCGAAGCAACTTATTGCAAAAAATCACGAGGTAGGTTTGCTAGAAGGTGATATGATTCAGAAAGATAGAGATAAGGTAATGCGTGCCTTCAAAAAAGGTTCTCTTGGTTTATTGGTTTCAACAGATGTTGCTGCTAGAGGAATTGACGTAGCCGATTTAGCGTTTGTAGTTCATTTTCAATTACCAGATCAAATAGAGTATTATACACATCGAAGTGGTAGAACGGCAAGAGCTGGAAAAACAGGGGTCTCATTAGCATTAATAGTTAAGCAAGAATTAAGAGTGATTAGAGATCTGGAAAAACAACTCGGAATTAGATTTTCTCAGATTCGATAAGCTAAACGAATTAATTGTTTTTGATGTTGTAAGATGACAATTTATATTGTCGGATTTCAGATTCCATCAGAAATTAAAATAGGATGTATATTTCATATTCAAAACTACCTGAAAACAGGGGGTATGTTTTACCTAAAAACTAGGTAAAAAGATTAGGGAAAATAGTATACTTTTGATTTCGGAAAGTATATTTTATACAACAATTAGATGAAAAGCTAAGGGATATCGAAAAAAATCAAGTTTTATTTCGAGCTAACCTATATTTTTTTGCTAATTATTAGGTTATTTATTTACTTTACGAAAAACCAACTTCATGCAAATTTTAGACTATACATTATCACCAAAAGTGAATAATGCTATTCATATAGCACAATCTATTGCTAAAGAGTATCATAATGATCAGTATAATGCTGCTCATTTATTAAAAGCTCTTTTGCATAAAGATGTAGGATTAAAGGACTTTTTTAACCAAATTGACGGAGATATCTATTATTATGAAGAATGGTCCGAAGTTAGAATAGAGGCCTTACCTAGGGTAGTTAATATTTCTGATGCAATTCCCGGAGATAAATCTGTTGAAGCTGTATTTAATGAAGCGGATACATTGAAGCTTAAATTAGGAGAAGATGAGATTACACCAAAAGCTGTACTAATAGCGCTATGTACACCTGGAGTTGGATTCTCTTACGAACAGCTTAAAACATTACCTCTTAAAGCTGATGAGGTTTTAATTGCAGCAACACAAGGTAAAACGGTGGCCGGAAAAACTAGTGCTACTAAAAGTGGAGTAACAAGTTCTACTGGGCAGAAAAGTGATGCTGGAATTCTGGACGAGTATTGTTTTGATAAAACTTTTGCTGCTAAAAACAAGCAGTTAGATGATGTTTTTGGTAGAGATGGAGAAATAAAGATGATTACTGAGATATTAGGAAGACATTCTAAACCTAATGTTCTTATTACTGGTGAACCAGGTGTCGGAAAAACAGTTCTGTTAGATGGTTTTTCTGAAGCTGTGGTTAATGGTAATGTGCCAGAGTCATTAAAAGATGCTCAGATCTATGAGTTGGATTTTATAAACCTTGTTTCAGGAGCAAGTTATAAAAGTGAAGTAGAGGATCGGTTTAAAAAGATTTTAGTAGCGCTAAAAGAATTTGATAAGCCTGTTTTACTAATTGATGAAATAAATAATCTTACCGATAAGAATAGTGGTAATCAGGGATTAGTAAATATTTTAAAATCGGAGTTGGCTAAAGGTGAAGTAACTTTTATAGCCACAGCTACCAATGACGCATATCGTAAACATGTAGAAACTGACGAAGGACTTACAAGAAGATTCGAGATTGTTGCTCTTGACGAACCTTCGGAAGAAGATACACTTACAATGATTTCTAATACTATAGATAAATATAAAAATCATCATAGCCTAGATGTTATTGATGAAACAATTGCAGAGGCGATACGGCTTTCTAAACGTTTTAATAAAGATAGAAGTCTTCCTGATGCAGCTATTGACTTATTAGATAGAACAATGTCTGCTTCTCGATA
This sequence comes from Aquimarina sp. BL5, assembly GCF_003443675.1. Taxonomy (NCBI): domain Bacteria; kingdom Pseudomonadati; phylum Bacteroidota; class Flavobacteriia; order Flavobacteriales; family Flavobacteriaceae; genus Aquimarina; species Aquimarina sp. BL5. The sequence continues at coordinate 5,785,216 of NZ_CP031963.1, forward strand.
TATGATAGAAACGACGGCTAATAATGTTGAAACATTATTAAAAGAAGTAAAAGAAATAGGAGAAAAGGAGTTAGAAGAAACAGAAAAAGTTAGTTCAGTAAGTTGGATATATAATAATCTCAAAAGCAAGTTTAGTTATTTGTTATTTAATGAATTGGGGGAAGATGAAATGGTTCTTGGAGAGGAAACTTTTGATAATTATAAAACAAAAATTGTTGCTATTTTAGACCAGTTTTTTAAGAAAGCTTCAGAAGAGAAAACGTTTATTAATAAAAATGATGTTTCTGCAACTATAGCGAATAAAACAGGGATTCCGGTAGGAAAACTTCAGGCAGATGAAAAAGAAAGATTGTTGAATATGGAAGATCATCTTAAGAAAAGAGTGATTGGACAAGATCATGCGATTAAGACAATTTCTGAAGCGGTATTAGAATCCAGATCAGGTTTGAGCAAACCTGGTTTACCTACAGGATCTTTCTTTTTTACGGGCCCAACTGGTACAGGTAAAACGGAGTTAGCAAAATCTCTAGCGGAGTTTTTGTTTCAGACCGAAGATGCTATCATTAGATTCGATATGTCAGAGTTTAAAGAAGAACATTCTGCGGCGTTACTATATGGGGCGCCTCCAGGGTATGTCGGTTATGAAGAAGGAGGTTTATTAGTTAATAAAATAAGACAAAAACCATATTCAATAGTGCTTTTTGATGAAATAGAGAAAGCACACCCTTCAGTGTTTGATATTTTCCTTCAGATTTTAGATGAAGGAAAACTAAACGATAGACTTGGGAAAACTGGAGATTTCTCTAACGCTGTAATTTTATTTACTTCTAATATTGGTAGTGAACATGTTGTAAAATCGTTTACAGATGGGGAAATTCCTAAATCCTCTGATCTTTTGGAACTTATGGGGAGACATTTTAGACCGGAGTTTTTAGGACGACTTACCGAAATTGTTCCGTTTGCTCCGATAACAAAGGATAACGTAATTAAGATCTTTAATATTCAACTAAAAGATTTACTCAAAGCATTAAATAAGCAAGAAGTAACTCTAGAGTTGACTGAAGCGGCTCAGGAATATCTTGCATATAAGGGATTTACCCCCAAGTATGGGGCAAGACCTTTACGTGGAGTCATTAGAACTGATTTGAGAGGTCCTTTGTCTAAGATGTTGATTACAGGTAAGATAGGTAAAGGGAGTAAGGTGAGTCTTGATGTAAAAGATGAAAAAATGCAGTGGTCATACGAATAAAGACCGTATCCTGCGATAAAATTAGTATATTTATAATTCACAATCATTATTAAGATAAGAAAGTATGAGCAACAACACATATGGATTAGGAGGAACAGAGGTTAAAACCGATGCTAGTGAAGCTATATTGGAAATCGGACAAAATAAAACACTTCTTGTTCAGAAATTAACACAGGATCAGCCAATTAAGCCACAGATAGTAAATGGTTTGACATCTATTGATCACGTATTTGAAAATTATAAGCCTGAAGTAGATGTAGAATTCGAAGATGCGGATGGAGTAGAAAGTAAAGAAACGTTAAAGTTTAGCCATTTAGGTAATTTTGGAAAAAAAGGGATTATAAATCAAAGTAAGTTCTTAAATGATTTAGATACAGAAAAAGATCAGTATCTTAAAGTTGTAAAACAACTTAAATCAAATAAGATCTTAAAAACTGCTTTGGCAGATCCAGATGCTAAACAGGCATTGATTAGATCTATAGAATCATTATTGGCAGAATTACAACAAGGTTAAAAGATAAAGACATAAAGTACATGGCAGCAGGAAAACAAGCTCAAGAGAGTGTTAAAATAGAAAATCCAGCAAAGGAGCTAAAAATAAATGAAGAGAAATTAGCCAAATATGGTGGTTTTGATCTTTTAGAAGCGTGTATAGATGACGTTCAGAACATGAATCCTGATCGTAAAGCACGTAAAAAGATTTTTCTTACGGAATCAACTAAAAAATTAGAGAGAGCTAAACTCGAAAAGACATTAGAGATTTGGAGAGATGTTTTATCATCATCTGATGATATTTCGGAAATGGTTGAAGAATCTGAAAAGCGTTCGGAAATCGCTGGTAAATCTTTAGAAAAAAACTTAGGAGCAGCACTGGAGCAAACAAGAGAATTGGAGCAATCTTATAGATCAGTTGCATTATTCTTCAAGAATACAGAGTCTCAAAAAGTTAAAAATATTAATATCATGAATGCTGAACTTGAGCAGTTAAAGGATCTTGATAATACTAGATTTATTGATGCTATTCAAGAAGAGCTAGTACAAGGATATGACCGTTTAGATTTAAGAGATAACTACGGTATTTTAGTAATACCTGGATATCTTGGTTCTAACAAAGTAGTAGAAAAATGGGCTAAAATAGCTCACGAAAATAAGGTAATGATGATTACCGATTTTGAACATCTTGATGAACCAGATGATGTTATGGAAATGTTTGAAGCTGCTAACCTTACAGGTGGTGATAAGTATAGATCCAATGTGATGATGGCTTGTAACTGGTTAGTAGGAAGAGGAAAGCATGATGAAGTTGGAGAAGAAGATGATCTTTTTGTACCGCCATCAAGTGCATTAGCCGGGCAGGTATATAGAACGTTGATGTCTCAGGTTGCTGCAGGTAAGAAACATGGTGGAATTAATGAAGTGGATGGAGTTCGATTTGATCTAAAGAAAAGTGAAATCGCTCAGTTAGAAAAACTCGGATTAGTACCTATGGTTAATGAGTATGGAAAGGTGATGGCCTTTTCTGCAAAAACCTTGTTTAATGGGGATAACCTAGGATTACAAACGTATTCTGTAGTTAGGGTATTTGATTATGTTACCAAGGTACTTATGGACTTCTTGAATAGAAGAGCATTCGAAAACTTTAATGCCAGAACTCGTAAAGAACTGATGGGACAAATTGTTAAGTTCCTAGATGAAATTACCGGTCCAGATCAATTAATCGAAGATTTTTCTATTAAACGTTTTGAGCAAGATCCAAATCAAAAGGATAGAGTATATCTTGATATACATATGAAACCTTATTTTCCGGCAAAAAACTTTATGATTAAGATGGATGGTCAAAAAGGAGATGATGGAACTGACTGGGATTCTGATTATGAACAACAATAAAAAAATACAAATAAATAGTATTTATAAAAAGGTGAGTGTTTGTTTTTAACGCTCACCTTTTTTAATTTATTTACGAAGATACGTTAGAGATAGCAGATAAAAGTTTTTCGAAATTGACAGGCTTCGAAAAGTATTTATCAAATCCAATTTTAATGAATTTCTGAGCGTCACCAGGCATTGCGTAAGCCGTCACGGCATATATAGGAATGTTTTTTAATATGTCTAATTTCTTAAGACGCTTTAATAATTCACATCCATCCATTTGGTTTAACCCAAGATTGATATCTACCAAAATTAAATCAGGGGACGATTCTTTAACTATTTTTAGAGCAGTTGGACCATTCTCTGCAATTATGACATTGGATACATTTTTAGATAGCATCTTATTCATAACCATAGCGTTTATCTTATTATCTTCTACGTAAAGTATATTCATATTTTTTTTGGGATTGTAATGATAAACTTAGTTCCTTTTTCCAATTTACTAATAACCTTAATTTTTCCTCCAAGTATTTCAATATATCTTTTGGATAAGCTTAAACCGATTCCGGTACCTTCATATTTACGACTCAATCCAATACTTTCCTGTACAAAAGGATCAAATATCTTTCTTAGACTGTCTTTTCCAATTCCAATTCCTGAATCTTTTATAGAAATACGAATGCTTCTTTTTTTAGCTTTTACATTCACAATCACTTTACCTTTCTTGGTATACTTAATGGCATTGTGAATAATATTGTTTATTGCTGTATGAAATATGTCTACATCAATAACAGCAGAAGGGCAGCTTTCATCTAGTTCCAAGATATAATCCAAATTTTTAGAATTTGCAAAATGGCGATATTCTCTATAAGAAGTCTCTACTGTGTAATTAATATCTGCTTCTATATAATTAAGATTTTTTTGGATAGTTTCTATTTCACTATAATGAGAAAGGTTATTAATAGTAGCAAGAAGCCTTTCTTTACTCTCATCTAGATACGTAGCTAGTTTTTTGCGGTCATTTGGATTCTCTTCTCCGAGTAATAATAGATTGCTAATCGTAATAATACCATTTAAAGGAGTTCTTATTTCGTGACTAAAATTGGATAATATATTAGATTTTAAACTGCTTAATTCTTGTTCTTTTATATGAGCCTGTTTTATGGCAAGTTCCGCTGATTTTTGTTCTGTAATATCATGAAAACTAACTAAAATGGAGTTAATATTATTTTCTAAATCTTTAATAGGGGTATATTTTGATTCTAACCATTGTATAGAACCTTTATGTGTAATTCTTTCAATTTCTTTTTTAACTGTTTCACCTTTTAACGCTTCATTGAATTCATGGGCAAAGGTATTTTTAAAATTAAGGGGCATTACGTCTATAAAGCGAGATACTGTAAGAGTAGGGTCTACGTTAAAATCTCTTTTTATGATGTTTATGGAGTTCTCATCTGCCATTAAGATTTCTCCGACTGTATTTAGGAGCACGGTATAGGCAAAACCATTATTTACCATTGCTAACAATCGGCTTTGATTTTCCGCTATGGTTCGTTCGTTTATTTTTTTCTGATGTATATCAATGAGATTACCAATCATTCTGGTAGTTCTATTGTTTTTATCTTTTTTACGATATCCATGAACTTCGTAATATTTATACTCACCGTCTTTATCTTTTATTCTATAATGATTTAAGTAATAATTACCTTCTTTTTTTAGACCCTTTATATGACGTTTAATAGAATCTTGTAGATCATCTGGATGAATCAATTCTTGTAATAAATCCGGAGATATAAAATCCTTGTCGAGGGGTAAACCAAGCATTTTTTTTAAATCACTACTATAGTAAGTAGCATTTCTATCAAAATGATGATCAAACAAACCAGATCGAATACCTTTTAAAGCTAAACGTTTGGTTTCTTCATTGTATTTTAGTTTTTCTAAATAGTTATGTCTTTCTGTAATATCTGCGAAACTACCATTAACGAAAACTACTTTGTCCTTGTGCTTTACGGCTTCTGCAATCACACGAATCCATTTTTGTTCACCTTTTTTAGTGATTATTTGATCTGTATAATCGTAAGCGATTCCTTGATGAATAAGATTATCCCAATAGTTTTTAATACGTTCTCTAGATGCTTCAGGATAATAGAATAAGGCTTCTGTCATACTTAAAGAAGTACCAGGTTCTAGATCGTGTAAACGATAACATTCATCAGAAAAGTATACTTGATCGTGGATTGGATCATAATGCCAAGCTCCAGTTTTGGTTAATCTAGACAAGGTCTTTAAGAAATTATGTTCCTCGTTTTCCTCAGTAACATCTATTCCCGAGGCGTAGATTTTGTTATCGTTATAAACAAGATCAAATTTTATATATAGGATAGCTTCAGAAACTACAGTAGCGAACCCAAAGGTTCTTTTTAGCTGTTTTTTATTTTCAGAAAGTTGAGCAATGGTTTCTTTGAAATCTGATTCATCTTTATCGAGTAAAAATGTATATATCGATTCTCCAATGATCTTGTCTGTTGGTAAAGAGAAAAGTATTTCACATCGTTTATTGACTCTACAGATGTTTCCTTTGTCATCCAATATGATAAGAAATAGCGAAGTATTCTCTTTAAGAAATTCAAATTCGTCTGCTGTAAATGCCATAAATAATGTAGGTGATTAGCTTCTTAAAGTTACGAAAATGATTTATATAACGAAATGTTAATTTTTTAGCATAAAAATTAGGTCCTACTTTTATGTAGTTTAAGCTGTTGCTTTATGAAATCATTTCTAATGTCTTACTTTTTGGATCTGTTTAAGAATCTATATAACAAGATAATAATACCTAGTCCAACAAGAAAATATAAACCATATGATTGCCAAAAAGAAGTGCTTTTAGTCGTAAGTAGGAGTGGAGTTTCTTTGTTATATAGTATCTTGATTCTATCGCCTTCCTTGTCTAGAGCTCCTATAAAAGGGATATGCATTAGTTTTACTATACTAGTAAGACTGTCACCTTCTATAGTTTTATAAGCGACTTTGGCAGTTGCAGAGGATCTACGTGATCTAACTTTAAAGTTAACTTCTTTAATAACTGCTTCCGTTTCTATATATTCCAAGCTAGTATCCTGTGCGAAAAGAGAAAAAGCAAAGCAGAGAAAAAGTATATTGATGTAATAGATTTTAAAATTTTTCATCGTTGGTTAATTAGAATTCTAAATATACTACATCAATGTTGGATTAAGAAATGAAATTTATCTACATTTTTTCTAGAATTTTGAACTTAATTTTTTTCGGAATCTGAAGCATTTCCTTAATTTAAGATTCTGCTATTCAAGTTATTTTAATTCCCGGAATTATTGTTAGCTATTACAATATTTTCAACATCTCGTAACAAAGATTCTCTATTAAGTTCTATGTTTTTTTCAATTAAATATTCGGATAAAGCATTAAAGAAAATTTTGGTTAAATCGGATAAAAGAAATCCAATATCGACACTTTGTTTCCAAGACTCATTTGATATAATTATTTCAGCGGAAGCAGTTTTATTTTTTTTGTCCAATCTATAATTATAAACACCTGTCGACTCTTTGTAATTTTCTATTTCACCACTAATTCTAAGAAATACTTTTATTTTCTGAATAGACTCAGAGTATTCTATTTCTTCAAGTAACTTTAAAGATTTTCGAAGTTTTACTATTGGCTTTCTAAATTTACTTCCCGCATCCGACCCACCAATCTGTGAGGTTAATGTTATTTCCATTCAATATTGTATTTTCAATATCAAGATTATGTGATTACATTAAGAACATAGAACAATACCTATTATATTATAAAATATGCGTTTTTAACAATTCTTAGCTAGAAGACTTCACAAAACGGAGATTCATTCAATTTTATATTTCATCTAATTGAATTTTTTATCTAAAATACTCATCTAGTATTTTTTCTTTGTTCTCTTTCCCTCCACCGCCAGACATTATCTCAACTGCAATTTTATAATCTTTTGGTAATTCTCTATTAAACTTTAAGTCTTTAGTTGGGTCTACATTTTTACCTACTTTATAACATAAATATAAACGTTCATTTGTTAATGGAAATACAGCTAAGCCCATTGTTTCATGGTTGTCTATTATATCATTTGCGTTTAATGGAATATTCTCAATAATAATTTTGTCAAAGAGTCCGCTTGGATGTTCATATTTCCCTGTTTTGTAAATATCTCTTTCTACTAAACTTCTTCCAGGTTCTGATCCAAGAATATAAAATTCTTTTTCATCTTCTGAACCTTCCCAAGCTTTGACTTTCCTATTTCCTGAGCTACCTTTAATCCAAACTTTAGAATCTTCCCTTTTTTTATCTGCAATTGCTTCTTTTACAGTTGTTATGTTGCTTGCTTTTAAGAATGCTCTTGTAACCCCATTTACAAATAATGTATCAAAAATGCTAACATCAACTTTTCCCCAATTATCATCTTCTCTAAAAGCATTATAAAATCTTAAGTATGGGCTTTTTAGCATTTGTGCTAAAACAAATATGCCTTTACGTGTTTCTACACTAATTACTTTACCTTCTTTCCAAGGTGTTGTTCTTTTTACCATAAATCGAAATAGACCTTTATTCTAAAGACTTGAAAATTGGAAATTAATTGTGTTTAGTTAACTACTTCTCCAAATAGTTCTTTTGTAATACGTTTTTCTTAATGAGAAGCTCTCCAAACTATCCATTTTCCATACTTTTCCGCTTCAATTTCCGAAATATTTTCTACGGTTACTCCTCCTTTTCATAAACTCAAATCATCATATGTTCTAGCTACCAATGTTATTTCTGAATATTTGAATTTTTTCCTTATTGTAATTTTCTTCCATCGTTTTTTAGCAATTCCTAAACCAGAAGTCTATATTGAAGAAAACAATTGATTAGATTTCAAAATATCAAACAAAATTTCATCGAGTGTTTCAACACGGTCGAAGACTTCTATTAATATACGACCACCTTTAATATCTTCAATCACACTACAAAAAAACGAACTCTTTACCCTTGTCTTCAAATTTATTTCTGGAAAAACTCTTAGTGTCTTTTTCAGTTGAAAAGAATAAGGGGATAGCGAATATTTCTCCACTATGCTCATTGGCTGATTTATTCATTGTTTTTATTCGGGAATATTCTCATATAAATTGCATAACGTTTAGATTTTTCATGATTTAGGTCTAGTTGTAAATCTACTATTCTTCATTAATCTCATAGATAATTTTATCAGAATAAGTATACTCTTTATTAGTAAGAATTTTTTATATGCCTTTCTACAAAACTAAGAATGTATTAATCAATAATTATAAGAACTCAATAACTTACTGAAAAGTTTTATTATGAAGGAGCAGTCTTAGCTCTCCAAAATTTGATAATTTTTTTGATTTGAATATCACCTTTCGGAATATAGGGAGGGTATCTATTTTCGTCACTATTACTTTTTTCTTCTTTATTACCAAAAATATCGATTAGAGTAGGATTACTTTCATCTCCATATTCAAATTTAGTATTTTCATTAGAAGGAGGAGTGTAGTCTTCATGCTTTTCAAGTACGTTCCAATTCCCCTCTTTACCAAGCCAAAACAGAGAATGAGAATCTATTATTTGGGGTTGTAGTAGTCGTGAACCAAAATTAATGTTTTTATAATCATCAGGTTTACTACCAATATGATCAAAAATTTCAATACAGTGTCCAATACTTAGTTTAGATAGAACTCTAGCGAATGCGTATTCATTATTATCCAGGTCAATACTTAAAATATCACCTTTTTCTAATTTGATTTTTTTTTGTTTAGCCATGTTTATTATTTACAAGCACCTTTAAGTTGTTTTAATTTTTTCTTTCTATTGTCAGAGAAGCTTTTTTGTCTTGCTCTGTCTCTTGTTGTGTTGTCTACATCAAAAGAATTAATTTTATTACCTCTATTTTTTTGCGATATATCGTCTCCAACGGTCCCGGTTTTCGTCTCATAGTGTTCAATATATGCTTGTTCGTAACCTCGGGCTTCTCCGTATGTTATATCTTCATGTAAAGGTTTTAAAACAGTATTTCCGTCATCTGTTAATCTTCCAGAAGTTGTATGTCCAGCCCTTCTTGTGTCTAAGTCGTTAGTGATTCCAACATAATAAGGTTTGTCTGCTAGGATATCTTCCCCCATATCATCAACTCCAACAACATCATATAAACCATAAACGTTATGACCTGTATCATTATGATGAAATAGACCTAATACATCTAATAGCCTATTAGTATCCGAGACATAAGAATAAAGGTTATGTTGACCTGATTTAAGACCTAAAGGATCTTTAGTTATATACACCCCTTCATTCGGTGAGTAATATCGAAACCTATTGTAATACAATCCAGTTTCTACATCTTCATACTGTCCCTGATATCTAAACGGACAATCTCCCAAAGAACCTTTAGCTAACTTACGTACTTTTCCGTAAATATCATATTCTACCTGCCAGGTTTTTTCTCCTTGGCTATTATACATTTCTACAGGAGTACCGAGATAGTCTGTGATGATAGAGTAGGAGTCGTCTTCTGTAATCTTGGCAGCCGGTTTAAAAGTACCTTCATCAAACACCCAAGTAATTAGATTTTCTACTGGTTCAGGTTTACTTTCTTTTAATATACCAAACTCATCTACTACCAATTCTGGTCGTTGTTTGAGATCGTATTTCCATTCATGGAGAGGTACATTGCCGTCCCACACAAATCTTGTTATTTGCTTATTGGCCTTCGACAGGCTCAGGCTGACATCTGTGATCTTAGCGGTACGACGACCAAGTGCGTCGTATTCAAATTCAGTAGTGCAATTTTTTGGATCAGTAACTGATCGTAGCATTCCGTTGCCGTACCAAGAATATTCAAATGTGCCAGTGGCACTGATTTTTGTGATTAGATTTCCTTCGGCATCGTATTTAAACTTATTACCATCGGCTTCTAATAATTGTCCTCCTGTTCCATATTTTCGATCTCCCTTGCCTTCGGTTCTGTATAAATTACCTACTTCATCAGGCAGCTTATAGTCAAACTGCTTATTCTCATAACGCGCTCCTGCTAAATTATTAAACTCGTCATAGTTATATGCAACGGTACCATTCGTTAATCGATCTACCATTTTGGTCAATCGATCATTTACATTCCAGGTGTATGTACGATGGCGCATTTCTCTGCTGCCCGCCGTTACTTTATGTTGTGTGGGCCTACCTGCATGATCATATTCGATATGATTAGTGATCCCACCAGGAAGTATTCTTTCTACTTCCATACCAAGACTGTTATGTGAGAATTGAGCGTTCCAACCCCTCGATCCGACCTTGTCTGATATCTCCCCTTCGGAAGTGGGAACGCTATTTGCTGTAACCTCCTGGATAAGACCAAGTTTGTTTCTCGTAAGGGCAATGTTAGCACCTAAGCTACTGGTGATATTAGTTCTGTTACTTAGATTATCATACTCACTTTCTACAAGATGTCCATCCTGATTTTCTGCAATAATGCGTCCTGCTGTATCTCTTATGAGTTGTACACGACTGTTTTCATTAATGGCTTCAATCAGATTGCCATTAAGATCGTAACTATAGGTTTCCCAAGTGCCATCACTATGTTCTGTACGAGTAATTCTTCCGTTTAGATCGTATTCATATTCTGTGAATTTATCGTCAGGACGATTTACTTTTAAAACTTTTCCTGCGCGATCACGATCATATTTTCTGGTCAATCCATCAAAACCAATTTCTCTTACAATTTCTCCTTTTTCATTCCTGGAGAAACGGTAAGATTCATTATGCTCGTTGGTAATGGTGTTTAGTTGTTCTTCCGTATCGTATTTAAAGTAGACTTTTCTACTATTTTCTTCTCTCATTTTAAGGCTTCCCATTGGAGTGTAATCAAAATTAACTTCACGTTTCTTTTGATCCACCGTTTGGATGACCTCATCATATGCATTGTACTTTAGCTTAATGATATTGGTGTCTGCTTGTCTTATTTGATAAATACGATCTAACTCATCATAGAAGAATTGTTGTTGATGGTCTTCGGAGTTTCTAGTATGTAAACATCTTCCCCATGGGTCGTATTTCCAGCTAGATGCTGCTCCATTAGGTAGAGTAAGTTTATGTAGGTTATGATCTTCGTCATACTCGAGTTTTGTTCTGTTTCCCGCATTATCTCTGACTTCATTAATTAGTCCCGATTCATTATACTCGAAAGAAGTAACGCCTCCGTCTAATCCAATTACTGCATGTAGACGATCATGATCAAAGGTTTTTACTACGGAACCTCCTGATGGATCTTTAGTAAGAACTAACCTATCTTTTTCATCATAAACAAATCCAATAACAGAACCATCCGGTTGGTGTAAACCTGTCAAATTTCCGCGTTCGTCATAACTATATCCAGTGATATTACCTTCTTCATCAATATCTCGATAAGGTTCCATATAAGGAGTATATTCATGGAATATACTGTCACCCATAGGGTCTGTGACCTGAGTACATAGATTTAGATTATTAAAATAATAAATACTCTCTTGGTCAAGTGAATTGGTGATTATGTTATATCCTTTGTTATATTCTATGGTTCCGGAAAGAATTCCTTCATCTCCCCAAGTCTCAATACACTTAGCACCTGTAGCTTTCCCATCATATTTCCAGTAGAAAGCCTGTCCGTTACGATCCGTTTTTTTGATCATCAGGTGGTTTTCATATTCCATAACCGTTGCCTGATCCAGTGCATCTATTATTTTTATGAGATCTCCATCTTCATTATATGCATACCGAACTAGCGTTCTAGTTTCTCCCTGATGTGTGGCTGTAACTTTGGTAACCCTATTTTCCTCATCTAACTCTAAATCAATTTTTCTTCCTGCAGTATCAATGATTTGTTCTAATTTATATACGGCATTGTATATGAATTGTATTTTGAAACCTTCAGAGTTTCTTAGGCTTGTTGGTTTGTATAGTGTATCTGTATATTTAGTATACGTATAGGTTTCTCGAGATTGGTGATCTATGACTTCATAAGTAGTGCCGTCGATACACGTAAGCGTAAGTTTTTCTGTTCTATTATAGGACGATTTATTTTCTGCAACTAATAGAGGAAAAGAAGTTATTCTTCCGTCAGGTAATCTCATAACTATTGCGTCTTCATCATAATCTATATGTAATGCAAGATCGTAGTTACAATGCATTCCGTGACCCATCATTCCTTCATATGCAGAATCTGAATACCAATTACGTTCCCAACGTATAGGTATTTGTCCGGCAATACTAAAGTCTTCTCCTTCATAAACCATACGGCCTGTAATCAGGTCTACAGGTTCAAATCCCATTTTACACATTTTTTTACTCAGGCCTTCTGTAGCTGGGAATTTTTTTAATACTTTATGATTTAACTTTGTTAATCCTTTTCCAGCGCCTTTCATCAATGCCCCAAAACCGTAGGACATAACCAAAGCCATTAACATACCCATTAAATCGGGTGCATATGGTCCTCCTACATTTACCGGTTTTCCCATGGGTAGAGGTACACTCATTGATGAGGGTAGGTATAAGCTTGGTATGGGTTTCATTTTTTTGCCAGGAGTTAATGATAATGGCATACCGATATCGTTACATGTCATCGTCATATATCCGGCAGGAGTAAAGTAGGCGTCTTCCGCACTTACTTTTGTACTTCCAAAAAAGTTCATAGAATCATGCCCTATCATTGGTGCCATTGCAAAAGGTCCACCCATAGGAATATGAATCACAGTACCTATCATACCGGCGGTACCACTATTCCCTTTGGGGACACAGTTTACATTCACTGTAGAACCTATTATTGGGACATAGTCCATAGGATCCACTACCATACCAATATATGGATGCGGAATTGGAACAGGAATTCCAGGTGGAATGATCACGATATGAATATCAATTCCGATAACAGGGGTAAAATGTTTACTTGCTAATAACATATCTAGAACCAGTTTAAAATTGAAAGACTCTTTTTTTCCATTTCTTTACGATGTGCTTCTACAGTTGATCGCCATTCGTCTCCTTCAATTTCTTTCATAAAGATGTCTATAGCTTCACATTCGTTTGTATCTCTATTATTTTCAGCGATATTGTAATAATCCGCAGCGATATACGCCATACAGGTGGATTTTATCATTTCTGGTGTTAATGAAACACCATATTGATACCCTTTTGTAACAATATCTATATATCTTTTTTTATCTCTTTTCTTTATTACATTATATCCTAACCACCACGCAGTTAATGCTTGTGGTCCAAAACCGTATTCAATAGAAATATCTGCTTGTTTGCAAAATAGATCTGCTGCTGTATCTTTTTGTTTTTGTAATTGTTTACAACTGGCTTGATATCCATAATTCTGTACAATAATAGGTTTACAGGTTTCATCTCCTCCAGATAATCCTTGCTTGGCAATAGCTAACCCTTTTTGCAGTAGTTCTTCTATAGTTTTATGTTCTTTAAAATTAAAAAGCATTCCAGCATAAATTACGTGTGCTGTAGCAAAAGCAGATTTGCTGCCAGATTTCTGAGTAACCGACAATCCTTTTTTTCCCCAAGTATGAAGTCTTTGTACATTCTTTTTGGTTACGCTTTTAGACATTTCGATCATACATTGTCTGAATTGTACTTCTGGATCATTCGGATCTCCGGCAGAGGCTATTTTATTAATAGCTCCTTGTAAATCTAAAGGAACAGCAAGTGAGGTTGATACATCACTATGTTTTTTTACAAGTTGATCAAAATATCGTTCCTCTACATAGTCAAAAAACATGATCCGTACTTTATCAGGTAATCCTAATTGTAAAATAGCGTCAATCCACTTTCCGTATTCTTTAGTTTCTGCAACGGAATATGGATACAGCGATAATGCTAATGGAAGTTGCGAGTTTGGCATCGCTTTCTGAAACGTACTTAGCATTTCTAATAATAATACATCACAATCGGTGTTTTCATTTTCGAATTTTGTTTCAAATTCTAAAACATCCCAATCAAATTTCAGATTTCTAGCTTCTAAATTTTGTTGTAGTTTTTCATCTTTTTTAAATGTATCAATCCAATCTTGAACTAATTTTTTGCTATGTGTTTCTTTATTTTCAAATGCAGTAAGCAGTACGATCGGAACATCTGGCAATCCCCCATTAGGAGTAGATTCTAAACGTAAGAAGCCTTCATACAATCTCGCTTGATCAGGTTTTATTAACCATCGAACCAATTGTATATGATTATGTGGACTTACTTCATCAATCCATTTTTGCTGAATTGTAGTAATTAGTTGTGCTATGGGATTATGCTCGTTATTCATTGTGTATTAACCGCAATTAAGGTTTAGTAATCCTCCTTTTACATTTGTCATTGCCGTACCATCAATATCAGTCATACCTTTACTAGTAAGCTTTAATTCAGCTTTCCCTTCTACCAATGTACTTGGCGCACCAATTTCTACTTTAGCCTTGCTGTTTACAGTGACCTTTGCACTTCCGTCGTTTAGGATTTCTTTAGAAGTAACATTTACATTATTGGTACCATCTATGTTTACAGTTTCTGTGGCGTTGATATTAATTTCTTTGGATGAAAAATTAATTTTCTCCGGCGCACTTATATTTATTTCCTTTTTTGAAGTATCCAAAATAATTGAGTTACCGTTTTTATCAGTTATAGTTATGGTCTCTTTTCCATCTTCATCTGAGAATGATAGTGTATGACCACCTCTGGTTTTAATTGCTTTGATATCATTCTTCTCGGTTTTCCAGTCACCTGCATTACTACCACCTGTAAAGAGAGCACCCATTACATAAGGTCTTTCTGCATTCCCACCTTCAAAACCTACAATTACTTCTTCATCTTTTTCAGGTGTGAATTGGAAACCTTTTCCGCCTCCAGCGTGAGGAGTTAACACGCGAAGCCATGGTGTTTCTTCTCCAGTTGCTTTTTGCCAAGGAAACTGAACCTTTATTCTACTCATTCCTTCCGGATCAGCATTATCCATTACTGTTGCTACTTGAGACTCGCTTTTAGGAAAAGCCATCATATTGGTGTTAGGATATACATCTAGATCAGCAGTTACACCTACAAAACGGTTTTGATATTTTCCGTTTTCGGTAGAACTATGCGAAACACTAATAATTCTGAAATTCCCATAATCAGATTGTTCTCCTTTTATTTTTACAACTTGTCCCAGATTTACTCCTGGATTATCACTTGTTCCATGGATTTGGACTTGTTTTATTTCAGTAGCTTTTTTTTGTTGTTCTACATGTTTGTCTAATCGTTTCTTTAATTGAGGATCGTAATAGGAGTTTACATAGACACTGGTTTCTTTTGCAAAGATTGCATCACTTTTTTCGCTTGTAAACCCATTAAATCCGTTAACACCAGAATTTACCTGAGCCGTTGCCATTTCGTGTTGCTCATCTGTTAGATAATCGTTGGTAAAATATTTAAAGTTATTAGGAGTAGGGTTGAGGTTTAAAGAGAACTCTTGTAAATCATGACCATAATTTAATTCTGTAGTGTCCTTATCCTCAGGTTTTCCAAACACAAGTTTGCTTCCATCATAGAAAAACCATTCACTGTATTGCGCAGCCAGTCTACTAGCGTACTCAAATGAACTTTCGTTATGTTGCACACTATAATGAAGGGTTTCAGAGTTCTGCGGGCTGAAATTAGTTTCGAGTTTGGATTTATCATATCCCTGAAATGTTTTGTCTAATATTTCAGAGAGTCCAACGTCACTATGCGAGTCATAATGAGGTCCATCATCGGTTATGATACTGCAGCTGTGTGCTTTTATAGAAACCATGTCTCCACTTTGATGATGGAATCCTTTGGTATTGCTAACAGAAGTTACTATTCCTTTAAATTCTAATTCTTTATATCCATTGATAGTATCAAGAGAAGAAACTTTTACTGTCAAAATCTCGCCTAGATAATTTTTGCTTTCGGATGCTATTTCCCCAGAGATATTTTCTAATACATCCATTCTGCATAAAAGTTCAAGAACGTGATGCGAATCGATTTCCTGATGAAGCATTAATTTTTTATATGCAGATATTGGAGATCCACCTATAAATATTTGTGTGTTTGATTGCAGAGCCATAATTTCTCGTTGTTTTCTGTTTTATAGAGTATCCTAATAATGAAATTCTATATGTATTTACATTTAGTGTACTATTACCTGTTATAGTTAACTTTATAGACAATCTGAACGATTTGGGGAAGAATTCTGAATATATAAGAATTGTCTAAAAAGTGTCAAAAATAGTATTTAACCAATCTCTCATAAAAATACTTAATTTTTTAAAAGTGATATAGTTAACAGGGTTATTTTTACGTTTTCTTACATAAAAAAGGGTTGTTTTCCCCATTCATTTTCATCATCATCAACCTTAGATACAGAAGTTGATGAAAATGTTACCCTAATAGTTGAAAAAAGTTTTATTTCGGTATGATTATTAGAAATCTCTTGTTACTATTTGAGTTTGATTCTTATATAAGGTATTTAACAGGATAGCCTTCATAAAGTTATAATTAAAACCCTTTTTTTCGGATAAGGATTTTTTTAATAATAAAGTGGAGTATCTATGGAATTTGTTATCTTTCTCCATTAAAATTCATATAATATTACTCTAAATTCTCTGTTTGATGCTTTCTAAATCTATTAGTTGCCTATTTATATTTTTTATTAATTCTTCTATTCTTTTAAGTCAACAAGTTGATAATGATTTTGTATCTGGTAAATGGGAGATTGAAGAGGTGATAGTTCCTGAAGGTAAATTTCAAGATAAAAAAGAAAAAAAGCTACTTAAGGAGTTAGGTAAAATTATATTGTATTTTAGGTGGGATGGTAATTTTTCATTTATATATAAGGGTGGTAATAAAGAAGTTTTAAGAAATATCAAGGAATTTGAAAATAGCAAGTGGCGCACCATTGAAGGAGAAAATATCATTTCTATTGAAAAAGAAACTCCAATAATTGTTATGCCTGTTGAAATTGGAGAAAATATTGTGTTTAGTTTTTTTGAACCAATCAAGTTTAGGGTAACGAAGATTGAAGATGAGCTCGTTAGTTTTTCACCTCCACAAGAGATTACAATTGAAGAAGAGGTTGTTGCCCAGCAAAAGATTGATTCTGTTTTTAAGGAGGTAACGGTACCGAAAAGAAGTTTTGAAGACTCGGTAGTTACGGAATATCCAGTTTTGGAAGGGTGTGAGGAATCAAAAGGTAGCGGCTGTTTAAATAAGGTTATTCGAAATCGTATTGTGGATGAATTGAATTTAAGTAAGTATAGTACTCTATTAGATCTTCAGAGAATTAAGGTATTTGTCTTTTTTGCTATTGATGTTGATGGAGTAGTGAAAAATATAAAAGCAAAATCCCCGGATGAAGAACTAACATATGACCTGAAATTAATTATCAATAATATGCAGGTGGTTACTCCTGCTAAGAATGCCGATGGTCAACCTATGCTAAGTATTTATGCAATTCCGTTAACGTTGATGGTTCAATAGACAGTGTATATCCTTTTTTCAGTAAAAGGAGACTCAGTATTTTACCAAGTACATTACTACTAATTACTTTTATAATTGAATACTAGGATAGATACTTCTCCACTTTCGTATTGGGTTTTGAGTTGTTAAGTAGAACTAGAAAAATTAGCAAGGAAAGAAATAACGAAGCTCCACTAGTTTTTCGTTTCGAAATGTAAATATATAAAGATCATCAGATAAAGGATGTGAAAACATGTTTATTGTAATTATTCCATTTTTTTCTTCACTCTTATTTTTTATAAAGGAAACTGGGAAATCTTCTTTAAAATTTAAAAGTGTATAATTTTTTGAAAAAATTACATTCTTATGTTTAATAGTGAAATTAGAAGATTTTAAATCTATTTCCCTGAATGCATATCTCGTTTTTGATACTTCAATTTTACAATTTAAATAATACCATATTTCATTAGAGTCTTCTATGATAGCACCGCAATCGTCTTTTTGTTTTTTAATAGCATCAGGTTTTTTTACAAAAGACTTTAGGGTTTTGATATCTCCTTCAAGTAGATAATCATTATTAATAAACATGATTTCGGATAAATACTCAACTTCGGATTGTTCATTAACAGAAGTACTTTTCTTAATATCAGTATTGATTTCTTGAGCGTTCACCGTTATATTATAAATGCTACTAAATAAAACAGATAGCAATAAAAAAAGATACTTTTTTTTCATTTAGTAGTATTTAGAAATTTCAAAGATACTATTGTTCCATAACCATCAAAATCGCCTCCATCTTTTTTCTCAAAATTTTGAAAATTCATGTAATTTTCCATAACAAACCAGTAGGCTTATGTATAATATATAAAATGGTCGTTATTATCAATAATAATACTGAAATTCCGCCAAAAATAATCATTCTAATAAATTCTATAGGAATATGAGAGTGATTACTAGTAGGTAATAGGTGCCAAATAAAACTCATGATTTGTAATACTATGATTAGTATAGGTGCAAATTTTTGAATCACGGAATTGCCTCGTATTTCTATTTTGACTTCTATCGAAAATGAATTTCATTGCAAATGTAACTTTGTGATAGTCTTTTTTTGTTTAAAAACAGAAAATTTTGTTGTTAAACGTTTTATAAATTGAATTAATTAACTTTTTACATTTTTTCTAGGGAAATTTTATTTTCTCCATTAATCATTATTTTAAAGAAAAATGTACTTTTTTTAGTTTGTTTAGGAACAAAAGAACCGTTATCTAATATGATAATTTCATTTCCTACAGGTACATTTATTTCCACTTTTATATTTTTTTTATCAAAAATTTTATAGGTTCCATAAATACTAGAATCTGTACTAGGGTCATTACCACACCTAGGAATGTTTTCATAACTAGCAAAACGATCTTTATAAAAGCCAACAATAGGAGCTCCTAATGAGTCTCTAAATTGTTCCTTAGATTCAATAGCAATTAAATCATATTTTCTGATCGTTGTATCCAATAAAAATTTTTGATGACAGAACCATTCATTGTTTTTTAAAATTGTTATTAAATCTTCTTTTTCTTCTATATCGGTTTGTGCAGAAGAATTTAATCCATGCAAGAAAAATAGTATCAATATTATAGTGTGTTTTTTATATGTTTTCATTGAACTCATTTTGATTTTTTATATCGAAAACGAAAATTAGGCGTTTTTTGCCTGATTGAATACTTTTTATTCGATATCTTCATTTTACATCATATCTGACAACATCAAGCGTTGGCCTTGTAGTTTTTTAGCACCTAGATAACGTTCATTACTTAAAATTACCACCCACCAATAGCTTCACGTTCTTTTTGTTGGGCTGGGGTTGCTTCTGGAGTTTTTATAGCACTTGGATGTAATGGTTTTGGGAATCCTGCTGCTTTGCGACGGTCATAATATTGTTGGCGAAACTCATCAAAGGCATCTCCAGGAGGTAAGGGTCTGTTTTTATCCATATACCATACATAGAATGACCAAACACTTAATAATAAATTTTCTTGCCAAGGATATTCTAAATCTTTATAAATTTTTGTTCTGAAAAAGAAGCTATAATTTGTTATTGCTAGATAACAAAAATCTGATCCAGTATTACCTTCCGTGTCAAGAAGTCGCAACCTCTTAACTTTTATGTTTTTGAAATAAATTTTCTTTTTTAGTCTGAAAATTGATAGAGGAAATGATATTGTACCATTTGATCTATTCAATTCAATATAATAAGTCGAACTTACGATACTTCCATGGATTAAGTCCATAGTTTGCTTCAATCTTATGTTTAACTTTTTTGCCAAACATTATTTTTTGATATTAACAAACTGCATTTCAAAGTCTTCACTTTCTGGTGGTTCATGCAGACTTCCATCTTCATTTGTTTTAGCATATATAATGCGACCGTCATTAAAAATAAATTTTACATATCGATTCGCAACTGGAATTTTTGTATTTGGTTCATAAAAAGTAGTTACTTCCCAATCTTCATGAATTTGAGGATCATACCATTCGGATTCTTCTTCTCGTTCAAATTTTTCGGTGTATTGTTCGTCAGTCCAATATTGTTCTCGCTCTGCTTGCTGCGCTGGAGTTGCTTCTGGAGTTGGAATATAACTCTTATATAATGGAGGCGGAAAACCTTCAGCTCTACGTCTTAGAAAATCTTTTTCCCTATACGGATCAAATGCATCTCCCGGAGGTAAAGGACGATTTTTATCCATATACCAGACGTAAAAAGACCAAATTTCATAGTAAGGTTCTATATGAGCACTAAGATATGTTCCTAAAAACTTATTATTAGGATATGCTACTGCAAGTTTCATGTCTATATTACCAGATGCCCCTCCAGTTCCTACCCAATATACTACAGCTTCATCAAATTTAATTGTAAATGGTTGCCCATATAATTTTCTTGGAAACATAAATAATCCATTTATTCGATCCAGTGTTATATATTGTTTTGATATTGTAAATGCATATATTAAAGATAGAATAAATACTAAAAAAAGTATTGAATAAAAAACAATCCATGGAATTGTGAGAAAACTATTGTCAGGAGCAATAATAAACAATAAAATAAGTCCGAAAACAGATAGGATACCTCCTGCATAGGCTGAAAGAATTCTCATAGTATCGATAACAACTGTGCGGTCATCAATTTTTTCAAAAACTTCCCGTTTCTTATATTGTTTTAGAAATTTTTTATCAATTTTTTTGAAGGAATCTGTAATCTCAAATTTAAGATACGTATTTAACCCCTTTTTTATTTTCTTTTTTAATTTTTTAGAACTCATTGGATTTACTTCTTCCACGCGTTTCCTGACTTAAGATTTTCTAATGTATTTACACGTACATTACTATGGTAGGTATGATTCATATTGGTAACGCTCATACTGCCAATGGTTTGGGGTTTTAGTTCGTTAATACCGCCAATAACACCTATATATCTTTCTGAACCATTATATCGATTTGGATAGTATTTACCTTCCCCAATATCTAAGTAAGATATAACCAATACCTGGCTGTTTTTATTATCTCCAGCCAAATATTTATCCGGTATTTCAAAATTGATGACAGCCTGTGGTGGTTTTTCTTTGGTTCCTTTTTTACGAGTTACTGCTGTATCGATGTCTAATTTAATCCCTCCACCTTTGCGTACTCCTTGTTGGTAATAATATATTTCATAGGATAATTGGCTAGGGTCAGTAAAAAACTGTCTAAAACTAATAGACGCAGTAAATTCTTTAATATCACCTTCTTTAATAGTGGTTCCAACAGAGTGTCTGCTATACGATTGGATATCTTCTTCTTTTTTGTAAAACTCCAATTCAGTATTTTATTATTCACTCGAAATAAATACATCTAATCAGTTATCCCTATTATTTTACCTTCATTAGTTATCTTGAATTTTTCAATATCCGAAAAGTTTGCTTTTCCTTCTTCGTCTTCCATATAGTATCTAATTGAAATGTAATAATCTTCATCAATAAAAAATAGCTTGGTCTTTGCAAAAATGCCGTCACGATAACTATAATAAATATTCAGAGCATCTACAAGATTGCTCTTATTATCAAGAATAACTAAATCCTTTCTATTAGTAAAAATCATATTACCGTCGTAATCTAAACTTGAGGATTTTCCTTCAAAAATTAATAGTTTTTTGTCGTTTACAATAGATAATTCTTTTACTAAATTAAAAAAGTTATATCCTCCTTCTGATTTTAGAAAAACTGAATCTTTGGAATTTTTAGAATCAGATAAATTAGGTTTGTAAAAAGAACTGAAATTTGTATCCTCAATAGTTTTAAAATGAATACTTGCAATACCATTGATGGTGTCATAATATTTGAGAATCTCTAATAGTAAAGAAGAATCTTTTGCAATTTTCCTTTCTATATCTTTCAATAACAACTCTTTTTTTCCTATTGGGAGTTTTGTCATTAAAGTATCTTCTAGTAACCTATTTTGATCGCTATTAATAGCAATTGAATCATTTATAGTTGTGTTAACGTTTTTCTCATTGTATTTACAACTAAATAAAGAGTTAGTTACTAATAATATATATATTATAATTAAACCAAATTTGATTGTGTCCATATTATCTGTATTTTCCTACAAACTCTCCCGAATGAAGATGATTGTTGTGAAGTTTTCCTCCGTCACTGGCGTGATTAAAGGCTTTTTTGTTTTTACCTCTTAAAATTTCAGTAAATCCAAAGTTATGTAATGCGTCAATAACTTTTTGATCTTTTGTGTTATTTCCAAGATAATTAGTATCTATACTTTGTCCATTTATATGTTTCACACTTGGAAAAGATGTTCCATCTTTTTCGCAACTACCACCAGATTTAATATTAGTATATTCAATTTCCGCTAGTACACCAATAAAACCAGCAAAGTGTTCTGGCCCACAATATCTCCTTGCTGTTTTAGTAAAATTAAAGACAATTTTTTGATCTCCTATCGTTCTATTAAGTTGATCTGGCATTTTCACAATTAAAGCTTTTCCTGATCCTTTTTCATAAGTTACTAATCTGTAATTAGTACCTTTTTGTGGATGATAAAACTTTCCATACGTCCTTATTGTTCCGTCAGGATAAGAGTATTTTTTCTGCTTGCAGCGTGAGAATATGTAACTATATTGTTTGCATCGTATCCAGATTCAACAGTGTGGGCTGTTACTTTATAATTAGATACACCCTGTTTTCTTTTATCTATTTCGAATAGATCACAGGAGCATATATTATAAACATCACCATTTTTGTTATGATATCTGTATTTTACTTTCGTAAGAGCTTCAAAATTTAGTTTACTAATATATCCATCATGATATATATGGATAGTATCAGGTGCAATTAGTTTTAGAGCTCCATTAAAATACTTTTTTATTGGTTCATTAGGGTTTTCAACACTATCACATTGAGTAGTTAGCCAAAGAGCTGTAGTTTCTTTTTTAGAAATTTTGATCTCTTTTAGAGTATTTTCATATACCCAGTCTTAAGATACTTTATGATCTGGTGATCCTCTATAAGGTTCTATTTGTATCGTTTTACCTTCTAACGCTTTATCAAAAACGATCGTTAATTTATTTTACTATTTATAACATCTGTTTTGGCATAAGTTATAACCTTATTTTGATACTTAAGTATTTTCCATATCTATCCATCAAAATTACCACAATCAATTCCTCCAAACTTAGAAATAATATTCTCATTAGCAATGTATTTACTCATTCGAATTTCTTCGGTAACACTACTTCCATTAATTTCTATTTTATATAAAGAGAGATCATTTATAAACTTTGTAAGTGTCAGCTTAGTTAAGCTGTCATTTTTTAATTTAAGAATAAGTTTATTATCTTCAGATATAATATTTTCAATATCAATTTTTACCTTTATCTTTGGATCATAATAATTACTAATAGCTAATTGATTTTTATTTACTTCTATTACACAAAGGTCGCTTGAATAACAAGCACCAGTAAAGTCTACCGAGTATTTTTTATAGGGATCATTCTCTTTATCATCTTGATTTGATTCCATACCGATAAGTTTTTGACCTATAAGTTCTTCAATAGTAAAACTATTCTGATTATCCGCAATAGTTTCTTTAATATTTTTATTTGTCTGCTGAACAATCACCTGACCATTGTTTAGATCAGGATGTTTATTGTTTTTACAGGAAAGAAATAATACTAATAATACTAAAACAACTTTTTTCATAATTATTCTTTATTTCATTAATCCTTCTTTCTTAGAGTTAATATACATTTTGTCTAAAAGAGTTAAAGGGTCAAATAAGTCTTTTCTTCTTTTAAAAGATCTTCCTGTAGAATAATTCGTAGATTTTGCGTAAAGCATATCACTATATTTAACATTAGGATCAGTTAATGGTCCACTTTCTTCGCCAGTATACATCTCAATGTGTAACATTCCTCTTTTATCCGGAGAAGGTTGAACAATGTAGGTTTTTTTCTTACTGTTATATAATAATCCTATTTCGGCTATTGGTTGTCCTCTTTTCACCTTATCACCAACATTGACAAGAATATTACTTTTATTAACTTCTCCATATCTTACCGTTAATTTATGTCCTTTTTTATATTCAAAATCGTGTTCTATTTCAATAACCCAAGTATCTAAGTAGAAGTCTTTTTTTCGTTTAACAACTCCATCAAATATGGCATAAATAGGTTCTTTTACTTCATAATATAAATCTCTTGCTGCGTGAATTCTCATCCCTGGATTTCTCTTGTATCCAAAGGTAGGAGCTTTTGTTTCGTGTAGACGATAGTTCCAAACTTTATAACTATTATTTTTAAAACCATCTGGATGATTTAACGGAATACTTCTAAATGGAAACAACAAGCCAGGAGTTTCAAGTTTAAAATAACTCTTAAAATCCTTTTCTTTATTTTCATATTGAGAAGTTAGCCATAGAGATGTTGTTTCTCGTTTAGAAATTTTGGGTTCAGGGGCTTTCTGTACTGTTGTTGTTCTTACAAATTTAGGGTTTATACTTAAATCAGGAGATCCTCTAAAAGGTTCTATTTGTACTTTTTTACCTTTTAAAGCTTCATCAAAAACAATAGTTAGTTTATTTTTCCCATCTACAACTTCTGTCTTGGCATAGGTATAAAATCCTGGTTTACTTTTTGAGGTGATATAGGTGCTTTTTTTATCAGTTTTTGACTCGCCCTGTACATAAAAAGACCAACGTATATTATTCTTATCTTCTTCGGTAGCCTTGTCTTTATGGCGATAGTTTTTATCATCTATATCTATATCCAGAATATATTCTATTGCCTTCCCTGCAATAGCAGTTTTAGGGGCATCTATATCCCCTGCAGGATATGTTTTGTTTTTTGCGTCTTTATCGAATTTTTGTATAGTGTCTTTTTCAGCGTCTCGAACTGCTTTACTATCTTCAGCTTCTTTAATTGCTTTCTTACCTTCTTGGGTTTCATCTTCCCGTATATACAATGCTTCCTGCCAACCTTCAAAACTTTTATGAGCGTCTTCACCTTCAGTTTTGATTTTATCTTCTTTAGGGCGTAATTGTATTTTTTTGATCCCTACTTCGATCTTGTTTTCATTTTCTTCTTTATATAAAAATAAATTTCCATCTTCTTTATTTCCGCTTTCTTCTTTTACATCAATCTCAATCCAATCACTAACTTCTGTTTCTGTAGTAGTATCCTCTTTTTTTGCAAATACTAACACAGGAAGTATATCGTCTTTGGTCTTGAGTAATTTAAGATCACTTTCTTTTTCATGAATCTTAAGTTTTACTTTTTTGTCTTTAAGATTTTTGGTCTCTGTAATGAGATATACCTGATATCCCATAGGAGCAGAAGTAATTTTTTTATAATATGTTTTTGTTTCTTTTTTATATTGATCAAAAGTTAGGGTGCTATCTTTTGCATGACTTTGCAAAGGCCATTTTTTACCTGTTTCCTTTTCATTAATAACTTTGGTAATATCTGCGAGCTTTACTTCCTTATGTTGTGATGATATTTCATCATTGATACTTTTATGGATAGCCTTGGCTACATTGGATCGTTTCGTTTTGCTATCTGTACTCGTTAATTTATCAAAAGTGTATTGGTACGTGCCATCTTTTAGAGATTCCTCTTTTACCGTTTTTTCTGCAAAATATGCCTCTAAGATTTCAGCTTCGTCGCCTATGATGGTCAGTGTTTCTTCTTCTTCATAAAATGTCCTGCCGGCCACCTGGATTTCCATAACTAATTCCCGTTCTCTGCTCATAGTGCTATTCTTTATTCCAGTCTTCTTGGGTTTCTAAAAGGCTTAATTCTGCTGTACCATCTTCGAGTATGTTACCTGAGTAGGTAAGGGAGTTTTGTTGTCCATCTATCTTATTATCTCCGGTATCTTTTACTTTAATAGATATAGACTGTCCTGGATCAACATTTTCTGTTCTAATAAACATGGTTGCTTTCTCACCATATTTAATTTCGCCAATCTTTTCTTTACCTTCTTCGTCCATCCAATAGCTTTCTACTACTTTGGGGGCTTTGTCATTACCCATCATTGCACCGGGAATGGTCATGGCGATTTCTTTAAACTTTTCACTGGTACTTCCAGCGGTATTGATTTGCATAGGTTGCATGATGGTTATTTTACCACCAGTAGCACACATACATTCAGAATCTTCGTATAAGAATTTTTTACTACCTCCTAAGGTGGATGTTTTCGTAGTTTTTGTCCATTTTTGTAAAGCAGGCATACACGGTAAATATCCGCCACTGGTCGGTTTTAGCTTACACTGACCAAAAGTTGCAGGCACCTGATTGTCCATATCTGTGGCTTTAAACTTACCTTGGATTTTGACTTTTTGATTTTGTGTTACTAAAAGTTTGGCAGGCACAAATCCCTGATTACATTCTAGTAACGCCCCGTCTAATACATATATTTTACTACTCATCTTTTTCTAAATTAAAGGTTACAGTAGTCGCCTTTTTGTATAAATTCTTTACCTCAAAGGAGTATTCCAACGTTCCTTTTGTAACTAATCCAAACTCCGGTTTTACTTTATAGGTTCCTTTATAATCAAAATCAAGCGTGTGTTTATCACCTGGATTCGTTGGTAATTTGCCTAAAAACCCGTTAAGCTTAGCTAATGGAAACTTTTTATGATCAATATCCATTTCTGCATCTGATGTAATCGTTACTTTAGTGAAACCTATATCTTGCTTGGTAATTTTTTTTTGTTCTATAATTGGGATATTAATTGTACCTAATGCATTTGCCACAACTTTCGGTTGTTCAATAGCCCTTTTGTTTTCAAATTCTCTATAAAAAATATTCGAAAAGAAAAACTGATAAAAGTTATCTTCTAAAAATACTTGTTGAATATTATCTTCTTGTAATTGCCAGTCAAAGTCGCTAATCATTTTTAACAGATCCGGAAATTCTTCTAAGAGCTCTGTTTTAATGTCTTTCCATTTTTGCCTTATTTCTTGAGTATTAACTATTCTATTTAGCTTAAAACTTTTATCAGCTCTAAATTCCAACACATCATTAATAGTTGCTACCCTTAGCGCGATTTTTTCAGCTTTGTTTACATTACGGATAATGCTAAACTTTTCATTTAGTAGAAATCGTTTTTTAACTTCTATTCTATAGCTTAATAATCCTTCTTGATCCATACCGTAAAAAGTAAGGTCAAATTCGATTCCAACTGCCGAATGAGATTTGTTTTTCCCCTGTTCTATACGATTTATTACCTCTGCTGTATAGGTACGCGTAACCCGCTCTCCGTTGAGTTTGATGGTTTGGGTGATATGAGATAGGGCGCGTTGCATTGTTTTTATAAAATTCTGTTAATTAGAAGTTTCATATACTTTTTATCGTAGCTTTTTTTAACTCTAAACGTTCAACGTCACTTTCAACAAATACTTTTATATTACTATTATATTTGTCTACTTCAAAATTTAAAACAGCCTGTTTAACTTTAGGGTTTGCAAAGATTTTATCAAAAGTTTCATACATTTCCTTTTCATCAAAATATATTTTACTTCCAAATTCATTTTTATTATTATCTACCCAATAGAATCGTGTGTATTTTGGAACCGCAAAATCTTGAAAAGAGGTTAATGATGGATTTTTACTAAAAGTATAAATACGTTCACCATTAAAAAAATCAATAAGAATTTTTGTAGCTTCTGCTTGGCTTTTAAAATTGTATACAGGCTTCCAAAAAAAACGTTTCCTATATAAATTCCAGATATCAGTTCTGATACCAACTTCGTTTAATTTTTGAAGTTTATCTTCTTTTAAACCGTTCATTCTCTTAGCAACATAAGTTTCTCGGTCTAAATTAGTATTTGGGACTAAATCATTGATTTTCATATCTGTTTCCTGGGCAACAAACTGCGCTATCTCCACAGTAGAACCAGAACCAAGCATCCATACAGAAACAATTCCTCCTGGGGCCAGACCTACAACTATCCTTGAATAGTTATCTTTTTTATTTCTACGATCTAAAAATCCTTTTTCAAAAAGCTGACTCATTTTTTCTGAAGGTAAATCAAAGTCGCCACTATAAAACTTGTTTTCAGCATAAGAAATCCAAGTGATTTTTAATTTTTGTGGTATCGGCTTTAGTTCATCTCCGACAATATATGTGGATCCAATTTGCCCCCATCCGTTCTGAACAGTTCTACCTCCATTAGGTATCTCAATAGAACTTCCATCTTTTGTAATCAAATATCCTTCGTGTATTCTAACAGGATAGATTTCGGGAGCACATTCTGTTGGTAACCAGTCGTATTTTTTTTCTTTTTGGGTATTTGCCATTATTGATCCAGTTTCTTGTATACCTACTTTATCTGATTTTTTACAGGAACTCAAATAAGTTATAGATACAATTAAAAATAAAAGATATACTCTAGTCATTTAAATCTCCTTCTAAAGTTCCTCTAGTTCTTACGCCATTTTCTCTATTGGGTTTCATAGGAGGTAAAACTCCTAGAACCCGGTCATTATAGTGAGCAGAGAAGTGGAAATATTCATTACGTAATGCTTTTAACATTTCCTCATCGGTAGGATTATTGAAGCCAAGTTCATCATTTTGATCATTTACATATTGATCCAAACGTGTTTTTACTTCGGTAAGTTTCACTCTTTTTTCAGAGTCATCTATTATAGGATAATCGCTGACAATTAGGTCTTGATCATACTCCAGTTTTTTCTTTATGGAATATTCTACCATAATGTGCAGAGGGATGTAACTATATTCATTAGAGATTCCTGTTCTTTCAGCCTTTACCGTACCCCATACATCATCTACCCAAATTTGAGGTGGTAAGTACCATCCTTGTTCAATAAGCCTAGTGCGTTCTTCTTCTAATGTGGGTAAATATCCTCCATAATCCAGAGTAACTTCTTCATTATAATCGTCGGTATATCCTCCACCAATATCTGAATGTACTCCTGGTAAATATTTTTCTTTTCCTCTGGCACTACCAATTTTAGTGAGCATAAAATTACTTCTATGTTCGTCATTTGCTGCCAACTGAAATGTGAAACGAGCTTTTTTTATAGCATCCAAGTTGAGTTGTCTAACGTCATTTTGATGATATACTCCAAAAGATGCTACGGTATCATATAAACCGACAAACCTAGCTTGAGGTTTTAGCTTGATTTCGAGCCCATATTCTATTAGTTTTTCTCCTAGTACACCACCGTCTTCTTGATATAACTGTCCTGTATATTGGTATAGTCCATCCATTAAAATTTCTTTCTGATCTCCTTTCTTCTGATTGATCTCAAAAACAAAATTTCTTGCAGCTGCGGCTCCCCGGCTAAACCCATATGCATCAATATAAATACTATTTATTTTTTCAACCCCTAATGCATTAATTAATTTTGCGATTTCTTCACATCCTTTTTTTACTTTTCCTTTAACTCCAGTAGCGCCTTTCCCCATACTTTTCCCCCAGGTGCTATCACTTTCATGATCTTCAGTTCCAATACCTTCTATATATACAGAGAGCTGATGTTTTTTTTCTTCACTAATCTTTTCGTAAGCTGGCTCCATGCGAGAGACATTGGACTCGTCATTATCATAACTTCCTGTTCTTTTGATTCCTATCCAATTTGTATATCCATTTGCAGAATTTCTATCATAACTTTGACCATTGATCTTGTTATTGTATTCTAATCTGGCTCTTGTGTTAGCTCTATTGTTTAATGTTCCATCAAAAAACACACCTACTATAACATCTACAGAATCCTCTGGAGTTAATTCTTCATATTCAGCATTACCAACGTGAACGGGAGCAGTTTGTACATTTACTCCGCTGAGTACATTTCTACTAGTCTCTTGTGCTCCTGATGATGTTGCTGTTAATCCAATACTTCCCATAAATCTTATTAATTATAGCAAAACTTTAAAAAATAACTTCCAAAATGAGATTATTCTCCATACTCCACTGTTTCTGCACTTGCAATGGTAATTTTACCGCCTGCGTTCGTTTTAATTTCACCACTCGCATCGGTGGTTATTTCCTGAGCTTCTTGTTTATACTCACTACTTATTACTTTAATGGTTTCACCAATTTGGCGATCCTCATTAGTAGCACTTATAAAATAATCTTCAGAAATTGTTTCGCTTTTATTCTTGCCAACAGATATATCTAAATTTTCATCTACGTTTATCTGCATGTTTTTCGCGTTTAGCGTCATGTTTTCTCCTGCAGAAATGGTAATGTCATTATTGGCGGTATCTATATGTATGATATTTTGATTTTTATCCGTGATCATGATGAACTCTGAGCCATCTGCATCATTTAATTCTACCGTATGACCGCTTCTTGTTCGTAAAGCTTTAACGTCATTATTCTGTGTATTCCAACCAGCAGGATTAGCTCCTCCAGTATATAATGTACCTAGCACGTATGGTCTTTCTGCGTTACCTCCTTCAAAACCAATTAATACTTCTTCATCTACCTCAGGAATGAAATGAAACCCTTTTTCTCCACCTGCATGAGGTGTTACAATTCTTAACCAAGGTGATAATTCACCATTTTGTTTTTGCCAAGGAAATTGTACACGAATTCTACCAATTCCGTCTGGATCACTATTTTCCTTTACAATTGCCACCTGGGTTTCACTTTTTGGAAACGCCATAAAATTGGTGTTTGGATACACATCCAAATCAGCAGTTACTCCTTCGAATTTATTTTGATACCTTCCGTTCTCAGTATTGGTGTGTGTAACACTAGTGATTCTAAAACTTCCATAATCCGCGCCTTCTCCCTTAATGGTTACCACTTGCCCGATTTTTACACCTGGGTTATCACTTGATCCTTTAAATACTACTTGCTTTATCTCTTCCGCTTTTTTCTGCTGCTCTACGTGTGTATCTAATCGTTGTTTTAGAGAAGGATCGTTATATGAATTTAAATATACATTCGTCTCATTTGGGAAGATTTCATCCCCTTTATTGCTAGTAAATCCGTTATATCCGTTTACTCCAGAGCTTATCGTGCTAGTGGTTTTTTCATGTTGCCCATCAGTTAAGTAGTCATTGGTAAAGTATTTATAACTGTTAGATGAAGGTTTTAGATCCAACGAAAATTCCTGTAAATCATGACCGTATGTCAATGTAACCTCTTCTTGATCTTCAGGTTTTCCTAATACTAAAGCGCTTCCATCATAGTAAAACCATTCACTATATTGTGCTGCTAATCTACTGGTGTATTGAAAAGCACTTTCTTTATGCTGAACACTGTAATGGATATTATCAGAACCAGAAGGGTTAAAAATAGTTTCTAATTTAGATTGGTCGTATCCTTTAAAGGTTTCGTCTAAAATAGTTGCCAAATCCACGTCATTAAAAGAATTGTAGTGAGGTCCGTCATCTGCAATAATACTGCAGCTATGTGCTTTTATGGTAACCAAATCACCATTTTGCTGATGGAATCCCATAGTGCTATTTACAGAAGTAACGACACCTTTAAATTCGAATTCTCTATAACCGGATAGCGTACCTAATGATGATATTTGGACTGTGATAATTTGTCCAAGATAATTTTTGGTTTGAGATGCGATGTCTCCTGTAATATTCTCCAGAACATCCATTCTGCAGACTAACTCTAGTATATGGTGCGCATCAATTTCCTGATGTAGCATTAATCGTTTGTAAGCATTTATTGGTGATCCGCCAATAAATATTTGTGTAGTAGATTGTAATGCCATACGTTTTTGTTTTTTAGTGATTCATCAACTTATAGTATGTAAGTTGATAATACCGTTTTACTAAGTTTTTATAAAGTTACTATTTTTAAATTAGAGCTTACTGGTTGTCGCTTTTTTTCATTAAAATAGTATATGCTTTTTGTTTATTCTTTGAAAAAGAAAGAGTTATAAGAGGTTCTTAGGTCGAAGGTGTTTTGTTCAAAACTTCTTTAACTCGTTATAATTTAATAGGAAAACACCTGTGTAAATAAAGGTGTCTTCCATTAAATTGATTTTTAGAGACTCACTAAATACTTTGTGATTCGCAACTATTCATAAACCTTAAGGGCATTATGTTTTAGGCGAAGATATTTTGCTATTTCCACAACTCTTTTAGGTTTACCCTTATAGTATTGAGATCTATAGGATTATGCCTTAGAGGGCCAATTATTGGTAAACGTAGTTCCTTTAATTGTAATTTCTTTGGCAGAGAGTACTAGATGTATTTGCAAAGGTTTTGCACTTTCTGCATTAAAATGCTCTGTGTATTCAATGCAGTAGGCATCTTTAATCTCTACATTTTTAAGGCTAGACATATTATCTCTTCTAAAAAAGGTCATTTTACAATTTTTGGTAATCGATGGTGATATACACCAATCTAGATAATCTGTACTCGCTGTGGATTCTATAAGTAAACTAACTTGTCCTCCCTGTGGCTTTGCACAAGGTCTCCCTGTGTAATCTGTATCTTGTCTGAAGGTAAAAGAGCAATCCAAAATGTTTATCTCTTCCCCATCAAGATCTAATTTTGCTAAAAATGACATAAGTAATAATTTTAGTATTAATAACTACTTTATCAGTTCCATTATTGTTTACAAGAATGTAAAAAGAGGAAATGATGACTTAAGATAAGAAAGGGAGTGAAAAAACCACTCCCTTAACATAAATCTTATATAAAACGATATGGATTATACCCACTCGTTTACATGCTCACCGTTTCCGATTCCTATTTCTCTTGCAGAAATAGTTAAGATTTCAACCATTGGATTTTTACCAGTAGCATCAAAATTTTCTTTGTATTTCACTGCATAAGCATCAGTAAACTTTAATTCTTTAGAAGTAGCTTCAGTATCTCTTTTTAAGAATACTACTGAACCACTTCTCATTTCAAAATTATTGAACATCCAATCAGATAAACTAGTATCTGAAGTAGACTCTACTTCAATAGTAATCATACCTCCTCTGGTTACAGAAGATGGACGACCTGTTGCGTCAGTTTCTTGAGATAAACCGTAATTACAGTTTAATACGTTGTACTCATTTCCACCAACTTTTAATTTTGCTTTAAAAGACATAATAAATAATTTTTAAATTAATAATAATAATAAATAATAAACGTAACTTGTACAGTGTAAAGATAGTAAAATATATTTAAGTCTAAATCACCCTTAGATTGTTAAAGGGTCTATAATCAGTAAATTAAGAAAGAAAAGGACTACACTGTTTTCAGGGAATTTGCACTTTATCGTGAAGTTTATCTAATAAAAAAAAGATCTCAACGAACATTTTTAAGATCTTTTTTAACAATATTTTAACAATATTTTTTTATGCTCTCTTGCAAATGATTACATCATTTTCCTTTATGTTGTTTCCTTCAATCGTTCTGGTAAAGTCTACATGTGTTTGCATACCCATCCAGTTGGGTTTAGTATAAAAAATCCATCCATACGGATTGTTTTTATCATCCAAAAACTCAATTTCTCCTTCAGGGTGTCTGTCGTTATAATCATTAATAAAGAAGTAGAAAAGCTTGCCAAATTCCATCTTTTCAGGAGCCTTTAGTCTAAAATTACTTAACTCTTCGATGTTCTCTCCTTTATTGAATTCAAATGAGATAACTAAAGGATTTATTAGTTCATCATC
Organism: Aquimarina sp. BL5; assembly: GCF_003443675.1. Lineage (NCBI taxonomy): Bacteria > Pseudomonadati > Bacteroidota > Flavobacteriia > Flavobacteriales > Flavobacteriaceae > Aquimarina > Aquimarina sp. BL5. The sequence goes on from NZ_CP031963.1 coordinate 5,819,017, forward strand.
TTTAGGGTCTTTCATTTTCTTGTCAATAGGGTAGAACCACTTCTTAAATATAGGTACTGGAACAGAAACAGCAAATTCATATAGTTTAACAATCATTATGGGGATGAGGAAACAAATTGAAGATGCGGCAAATATATATTTGTATTCCGGTTTATAAATCCCAACTACAAATAGGAATGTAATAAGGCCAATAAATATGGTAATTATAGTGTATAAAAATTCAGGCCAGAAACGAGTAGGGTTGTCATCTAATAAATTAGGGAAAAATTTACGCATTGCTAGGACATGTAATGAACCTAAGCATAAAAAGATAACTTGAAACCCAATAAAACTATTTAACGGAACATCATTAAGAACCTTCTCATTACTTAATAAAGCTGTAGCAGCGAATAATAAAAGGACTACTAGCATGTACAGGAAGAATTTCTTTTTATTTTTGACAAAAAGTTTCTTTAGCCCGGCAACAACCCCCATTAGTATAACGCTAACGGCTAATAGTATTATTCCCACCTTAAAAAAATCAGCATTTAGTGCTGCAGATTGTAATATCAAACTCATATCATAGTTGTTAGACCCATTCTGGGACTGTTAGTCTCATGTAATACAAATGTTTCTTCTTTACTCGAATATGTTACATTAATTTTTGTATCTATTTCCATAGGGATAAAATAGTCACAAAAGATAGTAATAAATTTTTTAGTAGCACCACTCACTATGTATTTATCAATATTTTTTTCGTTGACAGGTCCTATAGTAATTTCCCAACAAGGATAGGATATAATTGTTTCCTTAAGCTCTAAAACAAGATCCACACCCAGTTGATGTTCCGTAGATACTTCGTGGATGTTTTTATCTACTGTCGCGTATTTTTTTTCAATCGTAACTTTCTCTCCGATAATCTTTTCCAGACTTAAAGCTGTAAGTTCAATTTCACCGGATATTTTATGAACATATGGTAATAACTGTAATAATTTAATGCTATAGTCAGTAGGAATATCGGGGTCTAAATTCCAAAATTTCAAAAGAAAATCTGTCTTTAAATTGGCAAATTCATTAATTAATTTTCTTTCGCTTTTTTCTATATTAACTTTTTGAGTAAAAAATTCATTTTCCAAAGGAGAGAAAAAGGATCGAGCGTCTTTTTCTTGCTTTTTTTGCTTTTGATGTAATTCGGTAAACGAAATGTTGCTTTTGGCTTTAACAGGTTCGTGGAATAATCCTTCCGGTAGCGTATCATAAAGACTGTTTCTAGCTAGATTGAATTGTAACTTATCTGTATTTCCGGAATAGGAATCTACTTTAAAATCAATCACGTCCCGTCTATAGGATCTAGAAAAAGTACTTTTATTAAAAACGTCAATGTCCGTTAGATCTAAATCAGAATTTTCTAAAATCTCAGTCACGAAAATTTCCGCTTTTAGATTTTGATATGTACTTATTAGCTCTTGATATACATCTTGTACCTGTTTGTCGCTCATTCGTTTAGTTGGTATAAAGAATGTTACTTTTTTTAATTTTCGGTAGTATTGTTGCTAAATTTAGGTTTTTTTCCTCCAGCAACAAACATTCTTTTCCAAGGTTGTTTTGTTAAGTCGCTAATTTGCACACCATTTCCACCAGAATTCCCTCTTCTAGAGGTAGAGTGTACGAATCGATTATTACCAAGATAAAATCCTACGTGTGTAATTTCATTACGTTCTGATCCTTTATTATTAAAAAATATAAGATCCCCTTGTTTAAGATTATGTTGTCCTTTAAACTTATTGGTGTCTGGTGCGTCGAACTGTTTTTGAGCGGTTCTTTCGATTAGATTTCCATAAACATCATGAAAAATATATTGAGTAAAATAAGAACAATCAATCCCTTGTTTAGTATTTCCACCAAGTTTATATGGAGCGTTCATCCAATCATCAATAAACTCAAATAAGGGAACATTGTTTATTTTTTTTGGAGGAATCCCAAGAATAGCTCCATATTTTTTTTGAATAGGTTGGATCGCATTTTGTTTTGCCAAAGCAATAGAATCTCTCCTAGCTTGGGCTAATGCTTCTTGTTCTGCTTTTTTAGAACCCCCACAACTCATTGCCCCAACAATGATAATAAATAAAAAGAAAGTTTTGTAAAGTGTGTTCATTTGAAAAATAAAATTTACACAAATATAAAAAACTTATAGTAATTTTCTACTCTTCAGGTATTGATAACACTAAAATAAAATAAGAAAATAAAAGATTGTTATTTTTTTAGTTAGTTTATTGAATTATGAAGTGCTGATAAATAAAATGTTTATTAAATTGCATTTGCTAACGAAGTTTATTAAAGTACACAAATTATTATTTATGATTACTTCTTATTATAAATTGCCTTTAAATACTTTTAAAATTATTAAGAATAAGGAAATTGATAATTGTGACCTTATACAATCTATTATTGGTTATATTCATTTGATTACAACATCATATTTTGGTGAATGTACTTTTGACGAGTCATTTGGGTGTTCTATCTGGAATGTGGATTTTGATAATCTAACAAGTACGAATAAATTGCGAAATACAATTTCTGAGTCTTTAGTTGAAAGTATTGTTTCTCAGGAAAAAAGACTTAAAAAAGTAACCGTAGATGTGGTTATAAAACAGGAGGAATTTAAAAATAGAGGAAGTTTAAATAGAATTAAGAAACGTGTAGAGATAAAAGTGAATGGCATTGTTAGTAGAACTAATGAACAGTTCTCTTGCCTAGAAAGGTTTTATATAGCTCCACTTTCATTTTAAAAGGGTTTATGGGTTTAGAAAATAAAGTTCAGATTAAAAACAGAATGATCAAAAAGGCAGCTTCCCTTTGGGGAGTTTCTCCTAATGAAATAGAAAGTTCTTTTGATCCTGTTGTATCTCTTCTTATTGGAGCTTGTGCTTCGGAAATAGAAAAAATTTCTGGAGAAATTGATAATTCTCAGACCCGAATAACAGAGCGGTTGATTCAATTAATGACTCCAGAAACTTTATATGGATCGAGACCAGCACATGGAATAGTTTATTCTGAACCAATTGAGAAGAAATCGACAATTACACCAGAGCATTTATTGTATTATAAGAAAAAAGTAAAAACAAAGAATGCTAGCACTGAACTGAAAAATATATATTTTTCCCCAATTCAGAAAAACGAATTAATTGATGCGACTATTAGTCGTATGATTTGTGGAGATAAGATTTTTGAGTTAGAAGGTAAGAGGAAGACAATAAGTCCTTTGTCCTTTAACAAGGGAGGTTCATTGCCAAATTCTACTTTATATTTAGGTGTCTCATCCGAGCATGAGAAAATTGCGTTAAAGGATGTGTCCTTTTATTTTGAGTTATTAGATGTACAAGAGAATGAACTTTTTTATCATCATCTTAAAAATGCAACTTTTTATATAGACGGTAAGTCTGTAGATGTTTTTCCGGGATATTATAATAGTAATGTTTCAAGACGAATAAATTTAGAATCTATATTTGATTATAAACCGAATAAAACAAGAAATATAGAACAGCAGATAAAAAAGCTGTATAAAAAACACTTTATTTCCGTAAAATCGAATATTTCACTGAATTCCGGGGCTAAAATACCAGAAGAATTTTCTAACTTTATAAATCAGAAGGATCATGATGATTTAGCTGATTTTAGTTGGATTAAGATTGAGTTTCCAAGAATTATTGATGATTCGGTTTTGGAGAGTGTTTATTGTACTTTTAATGCTTTTCCTGCCCTTAATAGAAAGTGGGAAAGTATTTCTTATCAGTTAAAGGATTATATAGATATTGTCCCAATAAGTACGCAGGAATTATTCCTTGATATAAAATCGATATCTAATACTTCAGGAAAGGAGTATAGGTTAAGGGAAAATGATTCTTCTTTAGATGATAAAGGTACTTATGTTATTAGAAGAGATAATGTAAGTAAATTGGATTATAGAAAAGCACGCGAGTATTTGATACATTTGATTGAATTATTGAAAGATGAAAGTGCTTCTTTTTCCTTTTTTGGAAATGATTTTTTACAATCCAATATAAACGAATTAAATCAGAACATTTCTTTATTAGAAAAGAAAGTGTCTGACATGAAAAAATCATCAGAAGAAACGAATTATATTTCGGTAAAACCGTATAAGAAGAAGGATACACTTTTGGTAGAATATTGGGTGACTAATGGTGAAGATGCAAATCAAATTAAATCGGGGAATTCACTAAATATCTATCAGGGAACTGATTTGAAACAAAAAGGGAGTTTGTTTCTAACATCTACATTTCAAGGTAAAAATAACCTTGGGATGGAAGAAAGGCTTAATGCTTATAGAAGAGCTTTGCTATCTAGAAATCGAATTGTTACTAGAGAAGATATAAAAGCACTTTGTTATGAATTATGCAGTAATAAAGTACAGGAAGTAAAGGTGTCTAAAGGTTTTAAAACCGATATTCATATTTCTAAAGGACTTATTCCTTGTATCGAAGTTAAGCTTTTGGTAAACAAAGCAGAAAAAACATCATCTGGTGAGTGGGATTCTTTAAAAAGTAACATTTTGTCTATTTTGGAACAACAATCCCTAAATGTGTTTCCATATAAGATTACAGTAGTAGATTAATTATATTTTGAAAACAATAAATCATGAAAAAATCAAGTAGTACAACGAATTATCATATGGATAAAAGTGTAGTGTTGTTTTTTATCATAACAATACTGGTAACGGCAACGGTGTTTGCCTTTAAATACGTTAATTACACTCCTTGCGAAATTATAGAACTTTCTTACAGTAAAACCGAAGCTAAAGTAGATGAGTCTATTGAGTTTGAAGATAAAACAATAGGAGCGCTGGAGTGGAAATGGGATTTTGGAGATAGTACTGCAACGGATACAAGAAGAAAACTTTTTCATACCTATAAGAAGCCTGGAGAATATACGATTTCACTGATTGTTAATGGTAAATGTCCAAAAATTCAGACTATTACTGTTTTAGAGAAAGAAGAGGTTTTAGATCCTTTAAAGAAAGCTAAGTTTAAAATTCTTACACCAAAAATAAGAGTTGGAGAAAAATTAAAAGTAAAAGATAATACCCTAAATGCAACATCTTGGGAATGGAATTTTGAAGATGCTATAGGAGCTAATTCTAAAGAGCAGAATCCTGAGTATGTTTATAATACAGAAGGAAAGAAGACAATTACCTTAATCCCTAATGGAGAGCTTAAATATGCTACTAAGCAGACTATAGAAGTATTGCCTAAGATAATAGAGGTAGTTCGAAGAGATGAGACTGTAGTCCGAGAAATATCTACTATTCCGGTGGATCCTATCGGAGAAGGCTCTATTGATGTTGATCCTAAAGAAGAGTTTAAAGCACCTTTTATAAATGAAAAATCGTTTAAAGCTAAACTTATTCTTGTCTCGACAAAGAAAGCAAGTGTTAATGATTTTAAGGACTATCTATGTGGAAATCTTGACTTACCAATAATAGTGAACAGAAAGCGAACTACTTTTATTGAGTTTTGTGAAAAAATCAAAGGAAAGGGTATTAAGATAAAAGAATTAGAGTTAACCCGAGAGGATAACAATTGTATAAAGAATATTGTACTGAAATATTCTAAAACAAGTATATTTTAAAAGGATGGAATTAACGAATAAAAATCATCATCGTGTCAACTGGATTGACGGCATGAAGATCAATAAAAATCATTTTATTGAAGCAGATAATGCATTTACCAATTTTTCGCAGCTAATAGGTTCTAAAGATATTAATGCGATTAATTATGGGTTGTTACCAGATTTAGTAGGTGATGATGCTGTGGATATGGTGTTTTCTATGGATGGTCAAGATACTATCAAAGTACAGCTCAATAGATGTAGAGCTATTACCAAAGGCGGGTATATCATAAATATTACGCCAGAAATATCTTCTTCTTTAGAACAAAAAGGCAGTATAATTAATACAGAATATAAGATCAATCGTACTGAAGAAGAATGTTATATAGTGCTTAATGTAGACCCTTATGGCAGAGTTCCTGTTGGAGATGCGGATCCGGATGAAGAACCGCCACGACATCCTCACGTGTTACCGGAATATGGTCTTAGTATTATTAATATGGCAGAAGCCAATGAAGAAGAGTTTGGAAAACACCATATTACGATTGGAAAAATAGAGTTTCATGATGGGGTAGCGTCTTTGGCAGAAGATTTTATTCCACCATGTGTTTCCATCCAAAGTCATCAGGATCTTCGATATATATATACAGAAATACATACGTTTTTTAATGCTATAGAGAAATATTCTATGAATATTATTCAGAAGATCTATCAGAAAAAACAATCTAATGAGCTTGCAACGATGGTATTAACGTTAACGCAAGGCACTTTGCAGTATCTAGGAGGAATGTTGCCAGAGTTTAGGTTATATGATAGACATCTTCCACCAGTTACTATGATTACTAAATTGATGTCACTTGCTAGAGTAATCAAAAATAATATGGATGTTTACGTGGGTACAGGAAAAGAAGAGTTATTAAATTATTTATCGGATTGGTGTGATCTTAATCAAGGAGCCTTTGAGAATGTATTGGTAGAAATGATGGACTTAGAATATCAGCATACTGATATTAATAAGGCTTTGCATAATGTATCGAGTTTTACAAAATTAATGCTCTCGTTATTTAAGAAATTAAATGAGCTTGATTATATTGGGAAAAAATCAGATTCTAATATATTTGTTAAGGAAGAGGTTATTGCAAAACCAGATGTTAAAAACAGACGTAGCTTCTTATTAGATTAATGTGTATTTAAATTATAATTTAGAGAAATGAAACCAAAAAACAGTAAAGAAAGAAGAAATAGTGTACTAAAATTTGCCTTACTATTTTTATTTACAGTCGCATTAATCGTAACCGCATTCTTTTTTGATTTTGACAGAATTCCTTTTAAGGAGAATGAAGTATTAAGAGAGCGTAAAGCTGTTATAGAAAAAAAGGAAAAGTTTCAAAAAGACTTCTCTAAAGGAATGTTTACGATAGAAAAATTGATAGATTCTTTAAACAGGCCTGATAAAAAAGAAGATCTGTATTATATTAATAGATCTTTAGAGTCAGAAATAGGGGATCTAAGTGAAACTATTGATCCTAAAGATACTACATATGCATACAAAATGTATGTGAATATTGTAAGTTCTTATAGACAAATTAAAGAGATGAAGGCCTTATTATCAAAACAAGAGGCAGAGGTTAAAAAGCTAGAAGAATATAAGACTGCATTAAGGGAAACGAGGGAGCAATTAGATAAAGCTAAAACTGATCTTGATTTATGTAGAGCATCTAGAAGATAATCGAGTTTTTATCAGATAGGCTAAAATTTTAAATTAATAAAAAACAAAAAAGTGTATGATTTACTCATACACTTTTTTGTTTTTTATTAATAATTGTAAATGTGTTATTTAGACTTTAACCAATTTTCTCTTTTTAGTAAAGCTTTTTTACTAGGTTTAGAGAATTGAGTTATCTCTACTTGAGAGCTAACACCGAACTTAACAAACGCTTTTTTCTCTTGATCTAACCTTCGATAAACAATAGTTGCTTTTTTGCCAGGTTTGTATTTTTTTAAAACCCCATTGAATTGATCAATGTCAGAAAAAGACTGATTGTCGATTGCTACAATTACATCTCCTTTTTCTAAACCGATGGTATATGCAGGAGTTCCTTTCTTCACGTATTTTGAGATCACCGCATTATCATCTTCGTTAAATTCTATTTCTACTCCTAAATAGGGTTCTTTACTATTGGTTTTTGGATAGATAGCGACAGATCCTAAAAGTTTTTTAAAGTCAGGAATTTGACTGTCAAAAATATATTTCTCAAAGAAATCATCTGCAAAAGATTCTCCAGCATATTCTCTCAGTGTAAAAAACAAATTCTCTATCGTATATGGTATTTCTGTTTTTCCATATTTAGTCCAGACTAATTTCAGGTAGTCATCTAAGTTTAAATCGTCCTTATCTCTTAAGGATAAGTCTAACGCAAGGCCCAACATGCTTCCATATGAATAGTAAGATACAAATGTATTTCCTCTGTTTGTAGGATCTACAGATGTAGCTGCATCAACAAAAGGAGCTTGATAACTCATTTCTATAGGATTGAAATATTGTAGGGCAGGAGAGTTCCAAACATAATTATATGTTTTGCTTAAACTTTCTATATATTGATCTTGCGTAATAATACCTGCTCTGCAAAGTATAAGATTTGTATAATAACTTGTAAAACCTTCTGCAAACCACAATTCACCAGACATGTTTGTTTCTTCAAAATCAAAAGGCTCTAATGAATTAGGGCGAATACGTTCTACATTCCAAGCGTGAAAAAATTCGTGGGCGACTGTACCTATGTTTTTTTCCATTCCTCCATCAGCAAGACTTAGTGTACTTGTTAAAACTGTAGAATTACGATGTTCCATTCCATCTCCAGAAACCTGAGGCATATAACTAGCCAGGAAAGTGTATTCTCCGTAATCGAAATTTGGATAATCTCCGAAAACCGCTTTTTCTTGTTCAACAATCTTTTTTATTTGTTCGAAATATTGATCCGCTTCTTCCTCGGTACCTTGATGAAGCAATGCTAGCTTTATAGTATACTCAGTGCCACCAGAAGCTACTTTGAATTCCTTAACTGTATGGTTGCTGATTTGCGCTGGACTGTCCATGAAATATTGTAAGTTAGGAGCTAGGAATTTGTTACCTCCTAAAGGAATCAATTGCGTAGCAACATTCCATTTTAGATCTTCTCGAACCAAGTATGTTACTTGTACTGGACGATCCTTTAAAGTAGGAACATACATAAACGTTGCGGGCATATTAAGGTGCGCGTGTGTTTCATCTATTTGCGAATAAGTTCCGTCACCTCTATCTGCAAACAGTGTATAAGATAGCTTAATAGTTCCATCATGTCCAGAAACATCCCACTGATGTGGATTAGGTCTTGTTACAGTAACATCTTTGTCTTTGCTATCTGTAATTTTGACATCATATACATTTTTCGCAAATTCATGTAAAGCATATCTACCCGGAGAAGTTCTACTCATTCTTAAAGAAATAGTGCCGCTTTCCAAATTAGTAAACACGGCTTCGATTTGAGCTTCGTGATGTGCAGCATTTTTAAAAGAAATTTGATATTCATTTCTTACCTGAGTATGTCCAGATTGAAAAACAAAAAGAAAAAAAACAAAAAGAAAAAATCGAAAAGATTTCATTAATAGTAATTTTGGTTAAAAGATTCGTGCTATTATAATCGGTAAAATTAAAAATAATTAGTTACCGAAGCGTAATTGGGAAAGTTCGAAATTTTTATGGGGCCCGAAATGATTCGAAAAATAAACTTTTAAAATCATACCAGAAGTCAAAAATACAACAAACTCTTAATTGCGCAAATATTAGCAAAGGAAATTGATTGTAACACAAAAAGAGTTGAGAAATTACTTCTCTTAGAAATAGAATACATTAAATATGTTAATTTTTGTTTAACTAATAGTGTAAAAGGTTAAACAATTGTGTAGATTTGATTTTGTAAGTTTATTAATCACCTGATGATGTAAAGATTTTCCTTAAGATATTGCTTTAGAAAAATCTACTAGATCTTCAGAATACAATAAAAAATCGAATGAAAATAGAAACAGAAACATTGCTTAAGTCTAATGGATACAATTTAAAAGGTTTTTCTATTGATGATATCGGTGACGACCATATTAGTACCGGAATGGAAACTCCAATGAAGAAAAATGCATTTGATATGTCCGACACAGAAAAAAAAGAGCGGATAGCGCACTTGTTTGCAGAGATTATGGATGTGATGGGGTTGGATTTAACAGATGATTCGCTAAAAGGGACACCTAATCGCGTAGCCAAAATGTATATTGAGGAAATTTTTTCAGGATTAGATCCTAAGAATAAACCCAAAGTAGCATTGTTTGATAATAAATACAAATACAATCAAATGCTGGTAGAAAAAAACATTACGTTTTATTCTAATTGCGAGCATCACTTTGTACCGATAATAGGTAAAGCGCACATTGCATATATCTCATCAGGAAAAGTCATTGGGTTGTCAAAACTTAATCGTATAGTACAATATTTTGCCAAGCGTCCACAAGTACAAGAAAGGTTAACAAATCAGATAGCTACAGAGCTTAAACAGATTCTAAACACAGAAGATGTAGCAGTTATTATAGATGCCAAACATTTATGCGTCTCTTCTAGAGGAATTAAAGATGATACTTCGGCTACGGTAACTTCGTATTATGGAGGTGTTTTTAATACATCGGATAAAATTTCAGAGTTGCAGAACTATATAAATAATTGATTGACTGATTCATCCATTTAAAATAAGAGCTTTTATTAAATATGCATTATACAAAAGAACAGATAGCATCTATGGATCGTGTGCAGCGACTAAAAATAATAAATGCTGTATCCGGCATAAAACCTGCGAACCTCATTGGAACGATCGCTGATGACGGTAAAACCAACGTTGCAATATTTAGCTCTGTAGTTCACTTAGGCAGTGATCCGGCCCTTATGGGTTTTATTATGAGACCAATTGGCGAAGTTTCCAGACACACTTACGAAAATATTTTACAGAATGGTCAGTATACAATTAATCATGTAGACAGATCTTTTGTGAAAAATGCACATTATACCTCTGCGAAATTAGATCGAAATGATTCTGAGTTCGAAAAATGCGGATTGAATGAAGAATATATATCAGGATTTGAAGCTCCATTTGTTAAAGAAAGTCAACTCAAAATAGGATTGCAATTCGTAGAAGCTATAAATATTCGTCTGAACGGTACTATTTTAATGATAGGTGAAATAAAGCACTTAATCATTCCAGAAGCAAATATTGGAGATCATCTAGATTTGGATCTAAGTATTACAAATACGGTGGGTATTTCTGGGTTGAATACCTATTACGCTTTAGAAAAGATAGCAGAGTATCCTTATGCAAGGGCAGCCGAAATACCTGATTTCTAAATAGAATGGATTTTACAATAGTTAAGCTACTTTTCGATTTTGGATTATTGATTCTAATTTGGATGGTACAGCTTATTATATATCCTGGATTTAAACATTATCAAAAAGAAGATTTGATCAAATGGCATCGCGTATATGCTCTTAGAATAACTCTGATTGTTATGCCTTTGATGATAGGTCAACTTTTGATAAATGTGGCTTCCATTTATATGATTTTCAGCTTTTATAGTTTGATAAGTCTGATTTTAGTAGTATTAGTTTGGTTATCGACTTTTATACAATTTGTTCCGATGCATAGTCGTATTTCGGACGGAATTTTTGATAGGACACTCATACATCGATTAGTCCATCTTAATTGGTTGCGTACGTTTTTATGGACTACCATTTTTCTTTTTGGGTTGCTGGGGTACTTTATACAGTTATAATTTATAATTAGACTATTCTTAACGTTTGTATCTTGTTAAGATCATCTTAGTGTTATATTTTTGTTTAATTATTTCTTTTATTTATTAAACAAAAAAATCTAATTTGAAAAAATCTAATCTCCCTGTTAAAATCTGTAAAGTATGCGAACGACCATTTACTTGGAGAAAGAAATGGGAAAAGGTTTGGGAAGAAGTAAAGTATTGTAGCAATAGGTGCAGAAATAATAGAGGAAGCATAAAAGGAGAGGTTTAGAATACATAAATTAGTTATTAAGCATGATGAAGACGGGACTCGTATGGTTTAGAAATGATTTAAGAATTGCTGATAACAATTCTTTGTTCAAAGCGGTATCCGAAAATGATAAAGTGATCGCTGTGTTTTTTTTTGATCCAAGATTGTTCGAATTAGATCATTTTGGTTTTAAGAAGACAGAGAAATATAGGGCTAAGTTTCTTGTAGAAAGTGTGATAGAATTAAAAGAAAGCTTAAATAAACTTAATATTACGTTACTGGTTTATCAAAATAAACCCGAAGAAATTTTCTCAAAACTTATTGAAGATTATAAAATAGATAAGGTATATCTCCAAAAAGAGTGGACTTCGGAAGAAAAAAAGGTTTTCGACTTCACAAAAAATGAGGTAAAGAATCCAAATATAGAATGGGTAGAGTCATATGATCAGTTTCTCTTTCATCCAGATGATATTCCTTTTAATCTTCAGGATATTCCAAAAGTGTTTACCAATTTCAGGAAGAAATGTGAAAAATTTACTTCAGTTCGAACTGAAGTTGTAATAGATCCTTTGTCATCAGACAATTTGTTAGAAAATACTACTGATATTCCACAAATATCTGACCTTGGTTTTCAGGAATTCGAAACAGATTTGAGGACAGCCTTTCCTTTTAAAGGAGGAGAAAGCCAAGCCAAGCAAAGGATTCAAGACTATTTTTGGAATACAAAAAAACTTTCATTTTATAAGAAGACAAGGAATGGATTAGTAGGTGTTGATTATAGTTCTAAGTTGTCATCTTGGTTGTCCAATGGTTCTATTTCGGCACGTACGATTTATCATCAAGTGCAAAAATATGAAGAGGAAATACAAAAAAACGATAGTACATACTGGCTTGTTTTTGAATTAATTTGGAGAGATTTTTTTAAATATATTTCCTTGAAACACGGGAATGATCTCTTTAGAATAGAAGGAATACTTTATAAAGATTATTCTTGGTCAAAAGATATTCAAGGTATTCATCAATGGATTCATGGAGAAACTAAGGAATCTTTTGTAAATGCAAATATGATAGAGCTTAAAAATACTGGCTGGATGAGTAATCGCGGTCGACAAAATGTAGCTTCTTATTTCGCAAAAGAATTGAAGCTGGATTGGAGGGTAGGGGCAGCATATTTTGAGTCACTATTGATTGATTACGATGTTCATAGTAATTACGGAAACTGGCAGTATGTGGCAGGAGTTGGTAATGATCCGAGAGATCGTAAATTTAATATAGAGCTTCAGTCGCAACGATACGATCCGCAACAAAAATTTCAAAGCCTTTGGCAACAACCAACATTATTTTGATATATGATACTACGACTATTACTTGGTGATCAATTAAATTATGAACATTCTTGGTACAAGGATACTCAAGAGGATGTTTGTTATTTTATGGCCGAAATGCGCCAAGAAACTGATTATACCGTACATCATATTCAGAAAGTAGTAGGTTTTTTTCAGAGCATGAGAAATTTTGCTTCTTGGTTAAGTGATAAGGGATCGGAGATAGTCTATTTCGAGTTAGATCATCACGATAATAAACAGGATTTAGTAGCTAATCTCGAAAATATTATAAAAACAAAAAACATCACTAAGTTCGAATATCAACTTCCGGATGAATATAGATTAGACAAACAACTGAAAGACTTTTCTAATCAATTATCAATAGATACGGAAGTGTTTGATACCGAGCATTTCCTTACATCTAGAACAGATTTTTCTGATTTTTTTGGAGGTAAGAAACAGTATACAATGGAATATTTCTATCGTGATATGCGAAAGAAATATGATATTATGATGATTACCACAAAAGATCCTGAAGGAGGCAAGTGGAATTTTGACCAGAGCAATCGAAAAAAGTGGAAAGGTAGTCCAGAAATTCCTGGTCAGAGAGATTTGAAGAAAGACGTTAGCGATTTGGTTCAGCTTGTTAAAAAGGAAAATGTAAAGACTATTGGAAACATTAATGTAACAAAGTTCGATTGGCCAACTTCTAGAGAAGAGTGTTTGTTGTTATTAGATTACTTCTGCGAAAATCTATTAATATATTTTGGGGATTATCAAGACGCTATGCATCTCGATGAAAAATATTTGTTTCATAGCAGGCTTTCTTTTGCGATGAATAGTAAAATGCTTCATCCGATGGAAGTAATTACTAAGGTTATTGAATATTGGAGAAATCAAAAAGAAGAAATAGATATATCACAGGTAGAAGGATTTGTGCGTCAGATCCTTGGTTGGAGAGAGTATATGCGGGGTATGTATTGGGCAAAAATGCCGGGTTATAAAAACCTGAACAAGCTTAATAACGTCCATAAACTTCCAGGATTTTATTGGACAGGCGATACCAAAATGAACTGTATGAGTTCTGCTATTAAACAGAGTCTTGATGATGCATATGCGCATCATATACAGCGATTGATGATTACTGGTAATTATGCTTTATTAACAATGACGGATCCTGATGAGGTTGATCAATGGTATTTAGGTGTTTATATCGACGCTATTGAATGGGTAGAAATCACAAATACTCGCGGTATGAGTCAATTTGCAGATGGTGGATTGGTGGCAACAAAACCATATGTTTCTAGTGGTAGTTATATCAATAAAATGAGTAATTACTGCAAGAGTTGTTATTACAAAGTATCAAAGAAACATGAAGAAGACGCGTGTCCTTTCAATTCACTTTACTGGAATTTTTTAGATGAAAAACAGCAATATTTTAAAGATAATCAACGAATGTCCATGATGCTGAGCTTATTGCATAAAATGGACAAAGAAAAATTAAGTAAATTAAAAGAAAGAGCTAATCATATTATCGAAAACCCTAATGAGTATTAATAAAGAACATGTCAATATAGTTTGGTTTAAGCGAGATCTTCGATTGCAAGATAATGAGGCTGTGCATAATGCAATAGCAACCAATAGGCCAACCTTATTGCTATACGTTTTCGAGAATACGCTAAAAGAAGATAAACATTACAGCGAGCGACATTGGAACTTTATAAAACAATCACTTAATGATTTGAATAGACAGTTGCTTCCTTATAATACAAAGGTGTTATGTGTCTCTTCAGAGGTTATTCATACGATTGGCACTTTGCAACAATTCTGGAAGATAGATCATGTGTTCTCTCATCAAGAGACTGGTATTAGAATTACTTATGAAAGAGATAAGGCTTTCTCACGTTTTTGTAAAAATAATTTAATTCAGTGGGTAGAGAATACGAATAATGGTATTCATAGAGGACTCCAAAATAGAGTGGATTGGAGAGAAGATTGTGAGCATTATATGAATCAATCACAATTTGATTTCAGTCCGAAACCAGAAAGTTTTATTTCTCTAGAAAAGATAGCTGAGCTCGAAAAGATTTTTAATATTGTTGATTTAGATACATTAATAGATTGCAATTTTCAAGCAGGAGGAACCTCTAAAGGATTTGAGTATTTGACCTCTTTTTTCAGAGGTCGTTACAAGAATTATAGTTTTCATATTTCTAAGCCAGAACTTGCACGCAAAGGCTGTAGTCGTTTGTCTCCTTATATTGCTTGGGGAAATCTTTCGATAAGGCAGGTGTGGCAGTACGCCATAAAACAACGAGAAACGTCCAGTGATAAAAAACAGATAGATGCTTTTACATCTAGGTTGCAGTGGCAGGTGCATTTTATACAAAAATTCGAAATGGAAGATATTATGGAATTCGAGAGTATAAATAAAGGGTACAGGAAATTAAAGAAACAAATTTCTGAAGCATATCAAATCGCCTGGAAAGAAGGAAAAACTGGATATCCATTAGTTGATGCATGTATGAGATGTTTAGAGGAAACTGGTTATATTAATTTTAGAATGAGGGCTTTAGTAGTTTCTTTTTTTACACATAATCTTTGGCAACCTTGGCAAGAGGCTAGTGCGCATTTGTCAAGTATGTTTTTAGATTTTGAGCCAGGTATTCATTTTCCACAACTCCAAATGCAAGCAGGTGAAACGGGAATCAATACACTTAGAATATATAATCCTGTAAAGAATAGTATAGAACATGACCCGGAAGGAGTTTTTATTAAAAAATGGATTCCTGAACTAAGAAGTATTCCATTAGCATATATCCATGAACCTTATAAAATGCCACCTCTGGAGCAACAATTTAATAACTTTGAAATAGGTGTCGATTATCCTTTTCCTATAGTAGATATAAATACTACTCGAAAAAAAGCAAGTGATACCTTGTGGGATATGAAAGATGATGCGCTTGTAAAAAAGGAAAGTTATCGAATTTTAAAAAAACATACATTACCAAATAGAAAAATCTAAACTGAAATGCAAAAAGATTTAACGATAAGAGATATAGATAGAATTATTGAAATGGCTTGGGAAGATCGGACGCCTTTTGATGCTATTTTAATGCAATTTGGATTAAAAGAACAACAAGTTATTAATCTGATGCGTAAAGAAATGAAGCCATCTAGTTTTAGAATGTGGCGAAAAAGAGTGCAAGGCAGAAAAACGAAACATATGAAAAAGCGTATTTTTGAAGATGGTAGATTCAAATGTTCCCGACAAAGACAGATTACACATAACAAAATTTCAAAAAGATAGAGATGAGTGATAAAAAACCAGATCAGGTAGTTTATAATGAAGAGGAAAATCGTTACGATGCAGCATTAAAACCTTATGCAACGGATGTGGGTGCTCCTGTAATAACAATTCCAGATACTATAGCCTGGAAAAACACAAATGTGCATAAGGTAAATAAACAGGTAAAAGCAAAGTATGACGAACTAAGAGCCCAGTATGATGTTTTGATTGAGCAGTTTGAGTATAATAACTTAGTGTATAATGCTAAATTCACTTTTGAACCTATAGTAGGAGAGGTGTATCACCTTTATAGAAATAGAAAAGAAGAGCCGTTTTTGTCTATTATAGCTCCATCTGAATGTAGTTTTGATCATTTAGGTACCTTTAGGTTAAATGCGGATAAAATGTGGGAACGTTTGTAATTTGTTATTGAGTAGGGTGAAATATATTATAGCCTGTCTCTTCATATTTCATTTTAATCAAGCTTTAGTATTTAGAAAATAAAACTCTGAAGGTTAAAATGTTTCAATGTTGACACATTTGTAGATGAGATAATTTTATACATTTGAGCATGAAAAACGATGAGTTTAATCATAAAAGTTAAACTGACTTTTTCTAAAATTATTTTTATGTAATGTTCAAATTCGTTTACACACCATTCCCTAGACCTAAAAAAAACTTTAAAAACATATTTAATATTTTTTTGTTAGGGTTTATAGCTAGTTTATTCATTATACTTTTTAAGCCATTTGCTATAGTCGATAACGGTATCTGGTATGTTAAATTAATTATCATTGCCATGGGAGTCATTTTTTCATTGTCTATCTATACAATGGAATTCCTTGTTCCTAGTGTTTTTAAAAAACTATTTCAAAAATGGACATTAGGTAAAGCTGTTTTATGGTATACAGCAATGATACTTTTTGTGAGTGGTGTTCTGTTTCTAGTTAAGAGTTTTCTGGCAGAGTTCAATGATTTTACTTTATTAGAATATATAAACGTTATAGGAAGGGTTTCCGGGATAGGTTTAGTTGTTTCTTTTTTTACCTTAGGAATTGTTAGTTATTTTAATCGTCAAAAGATTGCGTTACTATCATCAAAAGAAACATATCAAATTACTGCACCTAGAGTTAAACCTATAGAGCTAAATCTTGATGAAGTAATGTATGTTATGAGTGACGATAATTATGTGGATATACATATTAAATCAAATAATAAAAGAGAGAAAATAGTATTTCGCTCTAGTCTTAAGAATATTGAAAACCAAATAGTGAATCCGATATCACCAATATGTCGTTGTCATCGCCAATATTTAATCAACACAAATTTCTTTAAAATAAAAAATAGTAAGCGCAGAAATATGTCAATTGAGCTTAAAGAATTTGAAGATGAAATTCCAGTATCTAATAAATACACTAATACTGTTTTAAGTTTATTGCATTCTCGCCCCTAAAACTTGTTCATTCCCCACAAAGCCTAATGTTTATTGAGTTTTTAGTCTTTTGTGTTATTCATTTGTGAAGTGAATTTTTAAATCATTAATCAAATGAAAACTTCAAAAAGAATGAAAATTATTATTACCGTGCTATTTTGTGTTACATTGACAGCGAGCATATTTGCTCAAGGAACTAGTGTTTCCGATGTACTGCCAGAAATTACTAAGGAAATCAAAATTACTTCTAAGAAAGAGGCAGAGAGCATCATAAAAACCTATGTTAACGATTATAAAAATGATCGTCATGCCAGTGAAAAACGTATAATAGGGATAGAAGTGCCAGAAGCTAATGGAAAATGGACCATTGAAAGTACTGGAAAAAAGAAAAGTGAAAAACAATGGGAGGTCAATATCAAAGAGGGGTTGCCAAATATTCCAACTTATGTCTATCGTATTGAGCTAGAAACCTTAAAGGCTATTGGCGAAGGAAAGATCAATGCATTAACAGCTCAGGGAAAAGCTTTTGGTAGTGATTATACACCAATGAGCGTTATAGAAATAAACGGGTACAAACCCACTGTAGACGAAGATGGTGATTTGAATGCCTTTTCGTTTCATTTTTGGACTAAAGGTTTTCCAGAGATAATTCCATTTCATGAGAAAGCTACACGGAAAGCACATGGCTCCAATTTTACCGTTTTTTATTATGAGAAAGGATTACGTACCGCTTGGTACAGTGTCTCTCCTGGAGATAAGGTACGTGATGACCCTCGCGAACAAGCCAATCCGTTTCCCATGATGTGTGTAATGATCAAAGGAACTATTGAGGGTGAGGTTGATGGTGAGCGTATCACTGTTTCGGCAGGAAATACCATATTTATTCCAGCTAATGTAAATCATAAATGGTGGAACGATTCGGATAAACCCGCAGAAGCAATTCTTATCATGTTTGGTAAAGGAGCTTAAGTCAATTAAAGGTTAATCCGACTTCATTTTAATAGGTTAGTGGAAAAAGGGAGGGAGTGGTGTAAAATCAAATTCGCACAGAACCTTTAGGGATGATCCCTTTTCTTTTTCTATTTACTTATGAAAAACTTTGATTTTCGATATTGTTAACTAAAAAAATAAAAGCCTTGTAAATCAATTGATTACAAGGCTTTTTGCGGAGAAAGAGGGATTCGAACCCCCGGAGGTGTGACCCTCAACAGTTTTCAAGACTGCCGCATTCGACCACTCTGCCATTTCTCCAGTGTTTAGTCTCATCAGGTATTTCCTGAATGCGGGTGCAAATATAATAACCTTTTTTAATTCTAGGAAGATTTTTTACAATTAATTTTAGTAATTTTTTTTAAGAAAACATTCGCAAAATGATCTCCCTCTAAATCTGTATATTGCATAGTGTTATAAAAAAAAAGAATTTAATGAAAAGTATTTTAATTGTATTTAGTTTATCTATTCTTTATTCCTGCGGCAGTTCACAGAATTCATCAAATACAGGTAGTTCTAGTTCTTCAAAAGCAAAAGAAGATAAATTGGATGTTACATCTTATGCAGAAACTATAACTGCAGAAGAACTTAAAGAGTATTTGTTTACGTTTGCCGGAGATGATTTTGAAGGTAGAGATACAGGAGAGCCAGGTCAGAAAAAAGCAGCAGAATTTTTAAAAAATCAATATAAAAGAATGAATATCCCATCACCAATTGGAGATGATGATTATTTTCAGGTGATACCGGAAAGTTATTTTAGAGGAGGTATAAAATCTTCAGAAAATGTTTTGGCATATATAAAAGGTTCTGAAAAACCTGATGAAATAGTAGTGTTGTCGGCTCATTATGATCACGTAGGAGTGGATAGTAAAGGAAATGTATATAATGGAGCAGATGATGATGGATCAGGAACTGTTAGCCTCTTGGAGATAGCAGAGGCTTTTGCAAAAGCCGCTAAAGATGGTCAGGGACCTAAAAGATCTATATTATTTTTGCATGTAACTGGTGAGGAAAAAGGATTGTATGGGTCGAAATATTATACAGAAAATCCTATTTTTTCATTAGAGAATACTATTACGAACCTGAATATAGATATGATTGGTCGAATTGATAAAGATCATGAAGGTGATGATAAGAGTGATTATATATATTTAATAGGTAGTGATAGATTGAGTACAGAATTACATAATTTAAGTGAAGAGGCAAATACTAAATATACCAAACTGAATCTTGACTATACCTATAACGCAAAAGACGATCCTAATCGATTCTACTACAGAAGTGATCATTATAATTTTGCTAAACATAATATTCCGATTATATTTTATTTTAATGGTGTCCATGAAGATTATCATCAGATAACTGATACTCCGGATAAAATCGAATATGATCTAATGACTAAACGAGCTAAATTGGTCTTTTATACAGCTTGGGAAGTGGCAAATAGAGAAAAAAGATTAGTAGTAGATGGTATTGGAAGTGAGTAGCCAACGTTTTTATAACGGTAAAGAAATTTGATTGACTATAAATTAAAAAGACTCTGCGTAAACAGAGTCTTTTTTTTCTAAAGGGTGGAAGACGGGATTCGAACCCGCGACCCTTGGTACCACAAACCAATGCTCTAACCAACTGAGCTACAACCACCATTTAATTTCGGCTGCAAAAATAAGGCATTTTTATATTTCTACAAAACAAAAAATGAAATTATATTAAATCAAAAATGGAATCTACTGCGACATAGCGTTCTACGGTATAACCTTCTGCATGTTCTACACCAATAATTCTACCTAAATCGGCTGCTCGATACTCAATACTGTCTTTAAAATTCTTACTTGATATTGGAGTAGATGGAGCTTTACTGTCGGTGTCGTAAAATTGAGTTTTATATGCCATTACGCTTTCCATCTTTTTATCCATATATCCACTTATATCGACAACAAAATCAGGGTTAAGAATCTCCCATTGAATATAGTGATATACTTTTTTAGGTCTCCAGGCTTCTTGAGTCACACCATTTATAGATGTCTCTATTTTGCGTAAACCAGATAAGAAACAAGCATCACTGGTTAATTTACTTCCTTTTCCGTGATCTATATGACGATCCTTAACCGCATTACAAAGAACAATTTCTGGTTGATATTTTCTTAAGATCTTAATAATAGCTAGTTGATGAGTCTCATCATTCGTAAAGAAACCATCTCTAAAACCCAAATTCTCTCTAACCAATACGCCAAGTATTCTTGCGGCATCTTTTGCTTCCTGATCTCTTATTTCAGGAGTACCTCTTGTTCCCAGTTCTCCTCGGGTAAGATCTAGTATTCCAACTTTTTTACCGTTATCTATTTCTTTCGCTAGCGTGCCCGAACAACTTAATTCCACATCATCTGGATGTGCACCAATAGCTAGAATATCTAATTTCATATTAGTGTTCAAGTTCTAGTATCTTAATTTTTTCTAATGCTTGTTCTATATCGCTTATCAAGTCTTCTTTTTCTTCGATACCTACACTAAATCTCAATAAGCCATCTTTAATTCCTTGATGTTCTCTTTCTTCTTCTGTAAGTAGGGCATGTGACGTCAATGTAGGGGAAAGGATTGTACTTTCTACTCCAGCAAGACTCATAGAACTTTTGATTAGTTTTAGCTCTTTTTGAAATTTACTTGCATCCAGACCTTTTTTTAATTCAAAAGACAACATGCCGCCAAATCCTTTCATTTGCTTTTTTGCTATTTCGTAATCAGGATGTGACTTTAATCCAGGATAATACACAGCTTCAATATCAGCGTGCTTTTCTAACCATTTAGCCATTTTTTTTGCATTCTTATTTTGCTGCTTAACTCTTAATCCTAAAGTTTTAATACTTCGTTCTAGCATCCATACAGTAAAATCACTTAAACTGCCTCCTAGATTTTTTGCTAAATGAAATATTTGTTCAATATTTTTTTCTGTAGAAACAACGGCTCCGGCAAGTATATCACTGTGCCCTCCTAAATATTTTGTTGCAGAATGTAGAACAATATCAATACCTAATTCTATAGGGTTTTGATTTACTGGTGAAGCGAAGGTATTATCAATCATCGTTATAATTCCTTTCTTCTTTGCTAATTCTGATATCGCTTTAATATCTGTTATCGTTAATAGAGGATTAGAGGGAGTTTCAATATATATTACTTTAGTGTTTTCTTTAATTTTTTCTTCAAATCCACTAGCATCCTGGGAATCTACAAAAGAATATTCTATACCGTATTTATTGAATTCTTCATTCACCAGATTGACAGTTCCTCCATATAAAGTTCGCTGTAAAACTATATGATCACCTTTTCTAAGAAAAGCCAATAAAGTAGTACTTATTGCTGCCATACCACTACCAAAGATCAATGATGATTCTCCTTGTTCTAACCGTGCAATTTTTTTACATAATGCTTCTTGATTAGGGGTGTTAAAATATCGTGGATATCTTTTGATATCCACATCCTCAAAGGCATATGATGTAGAAAGATAAATAGGAGATATTGCTCCTTTAAATTGTTTGTCTTCTATTTCCCCAATATGGGTGCAAATAGTATTAAAACCTGTGTTTTTTGAGTTCATGTTTGTGTAATAAGCTTAGAAATTGTGCTCTAAAATAATATATTCATTGATAAGTACGATATGCTTTAACAGAATAAATTATACAATGAGATAGTTGTTAGAATCTAACTTATATACTTCACTTTCGAAATATTTTTCATAATGGTCTGGAAGAATTGTTGAGTGTCATAAGGTTTAATGATTACATCATTCATTCCTACGGATAATGCCTGATCTCTAATTTCTCCTTCTTCTACCGCCGTAAGTGCAATAATAGGGATATGCGTATTAAAAGTTCGGATTACTGTAGTAGCATCTAGTCCATTCATCTCTGGCATATTGATATCCATTAGAATTAGGTCAAAACTTTCGCTTTTCACCATTTCTATTGCATTCATACCATTACTAGCTAAATTACAGGTATATCCTTTTTTCTTTAAGATGTTCTGGGTTACAATCTGATTGATTTTATTATCATCAACAATTAAAATATTAAAATTAGTTGTTCCAATACTAATTGTTTCACCCGTTTTGGATGAAATATCCTGTTCTTTAATCGCTTTTTCGTAACTCAGATCAAATGCGAATTCAGATCCAACTCCATCTTCGCTATTGATAAAAATTTCACTGTTATGGAGATGAATTAATTTTTTTACAATAGCTAAACCAAGTCCCGTACCTTCGTATTCCTGATTTTGATTCTTTACTTGTGCAAAATTATCGAAAATAGTCTCCTGTTTACTTTTCGGAATACCAATACCATCATCTTTAATGATAAAACGTAGTTTATAATTATCATCCTGATAATCAAGGCATTTTACTTTTATCCAGATGTTTCCGTTGTTTGTAAATTTAAGAGCGTTACCGATAAGGTTGATTAATATTTGCGATAACCTTACCGAATCTCCAAGTAGCGTGGTCTTTATATTGTGGTCGATATCAATATGTACTGTATTGCTATTATGTTTTTGTTTCGAATGAAGCGAATTTACGATCCCTTCTATGAGTGATCTTAAGTCGAAAGAAACTTTTTCTAGTTTAACTTCATTAGTTTCTATTTTACTTAGTTGTAATACATCATTAATTAGAGCAAGTAAATAATCTCCAGAGAATTTTAGAGATTCTAGATATTCATTTTTCTTTTTCTCTTCTGGATTTTCCATAAGAAGAGAAGTAAGACCTATAACTCCATAAAGAGGTGTTCTTAGCTCATGGCTTACAGTAGATATAAACTGTGATTTAAGAGTAGAAACTTGTTCAGCAGTTTCCTTAGCATTTACAAGTTCTTTGTTTTTCTCTATAAGATCGTTGTTTAGTTTCTTCTTTTGTAAATTATTCTTGTAAGCACTGATTAAAAATGCAAGTGAAATTAAAATTAATACAACTCCCAGAATAATACTGATCTGCCATTTGATCTCTTTAGAATAATTTTCGTCATCTTTCTTGTTAGCTTGCTCAACTTGATCTTTCATCTGATCTACTCCAAATTCTATAGTTGCTTTGAGTAGCTCAATTTCTTTTGTAAGATCTTTCGATTTAGAAAGGCTTTCGTAATGTTTTTCTAGAAAAGGGGTTGCTAATTCAAACTCTTTTTGGTTTTTGTGAATTTTATACTTTGTCATATAAGAAGTAGCAAGCTCCTTATGATACGTGGAAATTAATATCTTATTATTGTTATTATTATTAATTTCATCAGTAGCAAAGGTTATTGCATTTTCTAAATGTTCATTAGCTCTTTCATATCTTCGGACTCTTAAGAAATACTTACCAAGCAAATTGCTTAATTTGGTTTTTTGAGGACTTGATATATTCATATCCGAACCAATTAAAGCTCTTACCTTGGTCAAATATCCATCACTGGTTTTGTAGTCATCATTATTAATGTAATATTCTGCAAGATTTAATAATGGTCTCACCATTTTCGTGGTATCCTTTATTTCTTTTGCGATTTGATAACCTTTATTGTAATGTTTAATTCCTTTATATAAAGTAGAATCTGATTTGATAAAAAGGTTTCCTAGATTATTATATAACTTTGCTTTTAGGTAAGTAGTCTTAGAACTTGAAGCATAGGTAAGTGCAGTTCTATAATTCGTAATAGCAATACTTTCTTGGTTATTCAATTCGTGTACGCGAGCAATAACATCGTGAATCTTAGCTAGATTTTTTTCATCATCATTATATTTCGCAGTTTTATATGCTATCTGAGCCTTTTCTAAAGCCTGCTCATATTTATATTCTTCTAGTAGAACTTCAGCTTCCTCTATGTACGATTGAATATCATTTCCATCCAATGAAGTTTGGGCCAAAGTATTTAGTGAAATAAATACTATAAATATTATAACTACTTGATTAATAAAGTTTCTCAACTTGTTAAGTTTTTAGTCAATGGTTAAAGCGAAAATACAAAAATAGATTGTATGAAGTGTTAATCATCGTGTAAAAAGAACAATTTATCCGTAATTTGTGTAAGGTATTTCATTTTATTGTAAGAATATTTTAAATGGCTGAAGGAATTTTAATGTATTGACAAAAACTATCAATACATAGAAAATTAAAATTATCCTTGTATACAGGTTTGATTAGGAGATGTATATTTGCCACTTGAAAAAAATAATTAATCACACTTTTAAATAGAGAAAAAATGGCATTTGTAGGTAAA
The DNA here is from genome assembly GCF_003443675.1 of Aquimarina sp. BL5. Lineage (NCBI taxonomy): Bacteria > Pseudomonadati > Bacteroidota > Flavobacteriia > Flavobacteriales > Flavobacteriaceae > Aquimarina > Aquimarina sp. BL5. Next base: position 5,843,966 of record NZ_CP031963.1, read on the forward strand.
AAATTTCCAGATCTTAGCGTTGATGCAATGAATGATATGGGAGATACTTTCAAACTTAATGTGTTGGAAGAAGCAAAAAATAACAACAAAAAAGTATTATTATTTTGGTACCCAAAAGATTTTACTTTTGTATGTCCAACAGAATTACACGCTTTTCAAGAAGCTTTAGCAGAATTCGAAAAAAGAAACACAATTGTTATAGGAGCTTCTTGTGATACTCCAGAAGTTCATTTCGCGTGGTTGAATACTTCTAAGGATAATGGAGGAATTGAAGGTGTTACGTATCCAATATTAGCGGATTCTAACCGTAATCTTTCTAATACGTTAGGGATTTTGGATATTACTAACGAAACTTATAATGAAGAAACTGGAGTAGTGACTGTAGAAGGTGACAATGTTACTTATAGAGCTACTTACCTTATAGATGAAGAAGGGACTGTTTTTCATGAAGGAGTTAATCATATGCCAGTTGGTAGAAATGTAGCTGAGTTTTTGAGATTAATTGATGCTTATGCTCACGTTCAGAAAAATGGCGAAGTATGTCCTGCAAATTGGGAAGAAGGAAAAGATGCTATGTCGGCTAATAGAGATGGAGTAGCTTCTTACTTAGCTTCTCACTAAGAAATAATAGTTTAAAAACTTCTTCAAAATTTATGTTTTGGAGAAGTTTCTTTTATAGTTTTATAAATTATGGTTCAAGAATTAACAACGGATAACCTTTCTGAGGTAATAAAAGATAACAATACAGTAGTAGTTCAGTACTCTGCAACTTGGTGCGGAAACTGCAGAATTATGAAGCCTAAATTTAAAAAATTAGCTTCAGAAAAAAATGATACCGCATTTGTTATAGTGGATGCTGAAAAAAATCCTGAATCTAGAAAAATGGCTACAGTGGATAACCTTCCTACGTTTGCCACTTTTAAAAATGGAGTTTTTGTAAATCAGGTTCAGACAAATAAATTTGACATTCTAAAAGAATTAGTAGATGAAGTTGCCAATAATTAAACACCTTACTTCTTTTATTGAAGAAAACGATGAGGATTTTGTGGTAGAAACGATTGAAACATTAGAAACTCTTACAGAAGTTCCTTCTCTAAAAGATGAAGAGTTAGATGTGATAGGAGAGTTGATTTCTAATATGTATGGGGCTATAGAAGTAAGTAAAATGATTAAAGATGGTACTTCTAAAAAAGAAGCTTTAAATAGTTTCATGCAACGTGTAATGGGGTCTATTGATTCCTAAGAAACTTCTTGAATAATTAAAAAAAAGCCTTCTGTAGTAGAAGGTTTTTTTATTTTCATTAAACTTTGTGTAAAATGCCATATAATCTTACTAATTTTATAGCTCTAAAAAAACACAAATAATATTATTATGGCTACAATAACACTAGGTGGAAACGCAATACATACAAATGGTACTTTACCTAAAGTAGGTGAAACAGCTCCAGATTTCGAATTAGTGAATACAGATTTGTCAGAGGCAAAACTATCGGATTATAAAGGATCAAGAGTAGTACTGAATATATTTCCTTCTATTGATACGGGGATATGTGCTGCATCTGTTAGACAATTTAATAAAGAAGCAAGTAATCTGTCGAATACCAAAGTTCTTTGTGTATCGAGAGATTTACCATTTGCTCAAGCTAGATTCTGTGGAGCTGAAGGTCTGGAAAATGTGGTGAATCATTCGGATTTTAGAGATGGGAAGTTTGGTAAAGATTACGGTTTAGAAATTGTTGACGGTCCAATGAAAGGACTTCACTCTAGAGCAGTTATTGTAGTGAATGAAGAAGGTACAATTGTACATACAGAACAAGTACCAGAAATTGCGCAAGAGCCTAATTATGCTGAAGCGATTAAAACACTGGCATAATTCTCTTATATGAGTAAAGCTTCTAATTTTATTACTGGTAGGATACGAGGTTGTGGATATGCATTAAAAGGAGCATTGATATTACTTAAAACTGAACCAAGTATACAAGTACAGGCTGTCATAGCGATTATTATGACAGCCTTAGGTTTTTATATGAATATAACTGCGACCGAATGGATTTTACAAACTTTTGCTATTGGGCTTGTAATGAGTATTGAAGGACTAAATACTACGGTAGAAGCAATTGCAGATTTTATTCATCCTGATTTTCACAATAAAATTGGTTTTATTAAAGATATTGCGGCAGGAGCAGTTTTTATAGCGGCAATAGTAGCTGTTGTTGTTGGTTGTATTATTTATGTTCCGTATTTATTCTAGAAAATTTTTTTTCCATTTTTACGTTCCAATATAGATATTCGTATTTTTGCGATAACACATCCAAAAAATGGCAAAAAAAAAAGCAACAACAAAAAGGAAAACCACAAAAAAACCTAAAACTCCTTTAAAAGAAAGACTTACTTTATCAAGACAGCAAAAAGTTGTTTTGGGTAGTTTCTTATTCTTTTTAGGAATAGCATTATTCTTTGCTTTTGTGTCGTTTTTCTTTAATTGGAAAATAGATCAAAGTGAAATTTCTCAATTTCCGAGTAGAACTTCTTCGGCAAAAAATTGGCTGAGTATTTCAGGTGCTAAAGTGAGTGATTTTTTTATTTTTAAAGGTTTTGGTATTTCAGCTTTAATTCTTCCTGTTCTTATTTCTCTGACAGGGGTTTACTTGTTTTTTGACTTGAACAGAAAGAAATTAGCGGGATTCTGGTTTTGGGGAACACTAGTAATGTTATGGATTTCTGTGATTTTCGGATTTGTACAAAAAGAGAGTGGTTTACTTGCAGGGATTATAGGGTATGAAGTTAATGACTTTATGCAAGATTATATTGGATTTATAGGGACCGTATTGGTATTGGCTTTTTTCGCTATTGTTTATATTGTTGTGCGTTTACGATATACTCCAGAAAAGATATCTGCTTCTTTAAAAAAGACACAAACAGAAATTACAAAGGATTATCAATCTGGTAAAAAGATTAATGGTTCTAGAAGTTTACCTAAAGAAAATAAAACAGAAGTAGCTGATAAAGAAAGCGTTTCACTTGGCGACACTAAGGATTTATCCTTGGATACAGTTATAGAAAAGGTTAAAGAAAAGACTCCTATCGTGGAGAGTGAATCTGCCAAGTCTACAAAAACAACTGTAAATGAATTTTATGGAAATCCTGATAATCAATCCGATGAGGTTCCAGAAAAATTAATAATAAAGTCAGAAGATAATCCAGAGGATATAGCGATGGAGGTAGAGACTATTGTCGAGGAAGAAGTCGTAGAAAACCTTAGTGCTAAATTGGTAAAGGATTTTGGTGAATTTGATCCAAAATTAGAGTTAGGAAATTTCAAATTCCCAACCATTGATTTACTAAAGGATTATTCAATACAAAATGGTGGGATTACTATTGATCAGGGAGAACTCGAAGAAAATAAAAATCGTATTGTAGAGACGCTTAAAAATTACAAGATAGAAATTGCTCAGATTAAGGCAACCGTTGGTCCTACGGTAACTTTATATGAAATTGTACCAGAAGCGGGTATTCGTATTTCGAAAATTAAAAACCTGGAAGATGATATAGCATTGTCGTTGGCTGCATTAGGAATTCGTATCATAGCGCCAATTCCTGGTAAAGGAACAATTGGAATCGAAGTTCCTAACAAAAAATCGACAATAGTTTCTATGCGATCTGCAATTGCATCATCTAAGTTTCAGGAAGCGGAAATGGAGCTTCCTTTATCTCTAGGTAAAACAATTTCTAATGAGACCTTTGTAGTAGATTTAGCAAAGATGCCTCACTTATTAATGGCGGGAGCTACAGGACAAGGTAAATCTGTGGGGTTAAATGCCATCTTAACTTCGTTATTGTATAAAAAACATCCTGCAGAAGTAAAGTTTGTGTTAGTGGATCCTAAAAAAGTAGAACTAACATTATTCAATAAAATAGAGCGTCATTATCTTGCTAAACTACCTGATACAGATGAAGCTATCATAACGGATAATAATAAAGTGATTAACACACTAAACTCTCTTTGTATCGAGATGGATGCCCGATATGATTTGCTGAAAAATGCAATGGTGCGAAATATAAAAGAGTATAATGCCAAATTCAGAGCACGAAAGCTGAATCCAGAAAATGGACATAAGTTTTTACCTTATATTGTTTTAGTAGTAGATGAGTTTGCTGATCTGATTATGACAGCTGGTAAGGAAGTAGAGACACCTATTGCCAGATTAGCGCAATTAGCCCGAGCAATTGGGATACATCTTATTATCGCAACTCAGAGACCTTCTGTTAATGTGATAACAGGTATGATCAAAGCCAATTTTCCAGCGAGAATAGCTTTTAGGGTAACTTCTAAAATTGATTCTCGTACTATTTTGGACACGGGAGGAGCAGACCAGTTAATTGGTCGTGGAGATATGCTATATACACAAGGGAATGATCTAGTTAGGATTCAATGTGCTTTTGTAGATACGCCAGAAGTTGAGAGGATTACAGATTATATTGGTAGTCAGAAAGCATACCCTGATGCACACTTGTTACCAGAGTATATGGGAGAAGAAAGTGGCACAAGTCTTGATATAGATAAAAAAGATAGAGATAAGCTTTTTAATGAGGCAGCAGAAGTTATTGTCACAGCACAGCAAGGTTCGGCGTCTTTATTACAGAGAAAACTTAAATTGGGTTATAATAGAGCCGGAAGATTGATTGATCAGTTAGAAGCTGCAGGTATTGTAGGCCCGTTTGAAGGAAGTAAAGCGAGACAAGTTTTAGTTACTGATTTAATAGCTCTGAAACAATTATTAGACTCAGAGTAATTATAGTAAATTTGTAGAATAAAAGAGATTTTTAAATACACAGAAATAAATAGATGATAAAGAAAATATTTTTTTTAGTAATTACCCTTTTTATTGCTACTGCTCAAGCACAAGATGCAAAACAACTTCTAGATGAAGTATCTACTAAGGTAAGAAGTTACAATAATATTGTCATAGGATTTAAATATGCCTTAAATAATCCTGCAGAAAATGTTTCTCAGGAGACAAGGGGTGATGTTACTTTATTAGGTGATAAATATCTTTTAAACCTAATGGGGACAGAACAGATGTATGATGGTAAAAAATTGCACATTGTTATTCCTGAAGATGAGGAAATTAATATTTCTTCTCAAAATGCGGAAGATGAGGCCAGCGTTACACCATCTAAGATGCTTACGTTTTATGAAGATGGATATACTTCTAAATTAGATATAGTTCAAGATGTACAGGGAAGAAAAATTCAGTTTGTAAAATTAATTCCAATCGATTCTAAGAGTGAATTAAAAGAAATTTTATTAGGAATTGATAAGCAAACAAAGCATATTTATAAACTGATTCTTATGCAGAATAATGGAACAAATATTACAATTACGGTTAATAGTTTTAAAACAAATCAGCCGCTTTCTAAAACGTTATTTGTTTTCGACGAATCAAAATATAGTAATTATTACATCAATCGTTTAGATTAGTAATATATTTAGACATTAATTTATAATCAATACACATCCCGAAGATTTCGGGATTTATTTTAGTAGCGAATAGGTGAAAATACTTGACAGATATATTCTAACGACTTTTTTAAAGACTTTTTTCCCACTCTTTATTATTATCATGTTTATTCTTTTATTGCAAACAATCTGGTTGTTTATCTCAGAGTTGGCAGGAAAAGATTTGGATTTTTCAGTGATAATAAAGTTTTTAACCTACGCTACACCTAGGTTAATACCGATGGTATTGCCACTTACGATTTTGCTTACTTCGATCATGATCTTTGGTAACTTTGCAGAGAACTATGAGTTCGCCGCAATGAAATCTTCAGGTATATCTTTGCAGAGGGCAATGAGAACTTTGTCAGTGTTTATCTTTTTCGTGGGAATTGGAGCATTTTTATTTTCTAATACAGTAATTCCCAATTCAGAAAGGAAGTTTGTTAACCTACGAAAGAATATAGTAAAAGTCAAACCTGCCATGGTTATTACTCCCAATCAATTTAATGATTTGGGAGACATAAACATACGGGTATCTGAAAAATATGGTGATAATGATCAATTTATTAAGGATGTAATTATTCATAAAAAAGGAGTTAGAGCTGGTAATTTTACTGTGATAAAAGCTACTGATGGAGAATTGAAAGGTAGTATTGATTCTGACTTGATTACACTGGTACTTAATGATGGAAATTACTATGATGAAATCCAACAGAAATCTCCTAAACAAAGAAAAAAATTACCATTTGCTAAAACCTATTTTAAACAGTATGTTCTTAATATGGACTTATCTTCTTTGGATAATGTAGATATGGATGCTCAGCAATATAGCAAGGGATATAACATGCTAAATGTAAATGGTCTTAAAAATGAAATAGATACATTATCAATCCAAGTAAATGATGAGGTTAAATCTACACAAGATGATGTAAATAGAAGAAATGGATTTAAAGAATTAAATAGAAATCTAAAAATAGATACCTTAAAAACAACAACGATTGATACATTAGATTTGATAAATGATCGATTTAATGTAAGACAGAAATCACAAATCTATAGTCTTGCATTTTCTAATGTGGATGGAGTTATTAGAAGAATACAAACATCTAAAAGAACGTTAGAAGTTAAAAAAAGAGCACTTAATAAATATGAGATGTCATTGCACGATAAATATGCGTTGGGTATTGCTTGTGTTCTGTTGTTTTTTGTTGGGGCTCCGTTAGGTGCAATTATTCGTAAAGGCGGATTAGGACTGCCAATTGTCATCGGGGTAGTACTTTTTCTTACGTATCATTTTATCGGAATTTTTGCAAAAAATGGTGCTGAGGAAGGCGGTGTTCCTCCATTTGTTGGATCTTGGCTTTCTACATTCATTATATTCCCTCTGAGTATATTTTTAACCTATCGCGCAACAAGAGATAGAGGCTTTGTCAGCTTCGATATTCTTATACAGCCTTTCAGAGATTTTTTTAAAAAGAGGTCTAAGAAGAAAAGTAAGAAGAAGGATTTAGCTACTAGTGATATAGCTTTGATGAACGAAGAACACTTTGACGAAGAAGTGGATGGAACTAAATATGATCTTTTGGTTGAGTACGACACAGATAAACTGAAAGATATTGTTAAAAACTATAGACAATATGATTATGACGAGTCGTACAGAAATGCTTCGTTAAAGATATTAGATGAAAGAGGTATTTCTATAAGTAATCTTAAGCTAAAGGGAGAGTTGGATAATGTTGATTTTGATATGGCTGAAAAGCATTATAAAGATTTTGACGAATATTCTGTTTTGACTATCACTTTAGCTTTCTTATCTATTCTTGTTAACTTAATCGTTAAAATAATTTCTAAGGAATTATCCGTGGAAACGGAAATAATGTTGATTATTTTCAATGTGTTAAGTAATCTTGGGTATTTAGTGTTTTATATTTTATCTTTTATAAGTCATAGCAGGTTCTATAGATTAATGAAGCATATGACTGAAAAACCTAATTACATATTTTTCTATTTAGGATTACCATTGTACATTTTAATTTACTTTTACTACCGTAATGTGATTAAAGAAGATATGAACAAAATCAGATAATTAGAGGATACTGTTCCATTTAAGAATTATATAAATTACCTTTGCTATCAAATTAAGAATTGTATCGTTATGTCACAGGTTACGGAGACCAAAAACAAATTCAAATTAAACACTATACAAGAAGCCATTGATGATATTCGTCAAGGAAAGGTGATCATTGTTGTTGATGATGAGGATAGAGAGAATGAAGGAGATTTTTTGGCAGCAGCCGAAAAGGCAACTCCAGAAATGATCAATTTTATGGCAACCCACGGACGTGGATTAATTTGTACTCCAATTACAGAACAACGTTGTGAAGACCTGAAATTGAATATGATGGTTGATAACAATACGGATCCTATGGAAACAGCATTTACGATTTCTGTAGATCTAAAAGGGAATGGCGTTACTACAGGTATTTCTGCTAGTGATCGTGCTAAGACTGTTCAAGCATTAATTGACTCAGAAACAAAATCTCATGAGTTGGCAAGACCAGGTCATATTTTTCCATTAAAAGCAAAAGAAGGTGGTGTTTTAAGAAGAACAGGTCATACTGAAGCGGCTATAGATTTTGCTAGATTAGCAGGGTTAAAACCAGCGGGTGTGATCGTAGAAATTATGAACGAAGATGGTACTATGGCACGCCTACCTCAATTAGTAGAAGTAGCTAAAAAATACGATCTTAAATTAGTTTCTATCGAAGACTTGGTTGCATACCGAATGCAGCATGATTCACTAATCGAAAAGAAAGAAGATTTTGATATAGTTACTCGTTTTGGTAAATACAGATTAAGAGCGTATAAACAAACTACGAATAACCAAATTCATATTGCATTAACAAAAGGAAGCTGGGCCGATAATGAACCGGTGTTAACACGTATTAATTCGACACTATTTAATAATGATATTTTAGGAACGCTAACTAATAACGCGGATAAGCGATTAGATGCTATGTTTACTCGAATTAATAAAGAAGGAAAAGGTGCAATTGTTTTTATTAATCAAGAAAGTCAATCTTTTAATTTAATTAATCGTTTAAAGGCTCTAAAGGAAATTCAAACTGGCGAGGAGGTAGTAAAAGCACCAAAAATAGTTATGGATACTAAAGATTTTGGTATTGGTGCTCAGATTTTACACGACCTTAATGTTCATAAATTACGATTGGTATCCAATACTGTACAACAAAAACGTGTAGGTATGATTGGATACGGATTAGAAATAGTAGAATATGTAAACTATTAGAAAGTAGTTTTTATAAAATACTTCGTAGAGCTTCAATCATTTTTGAGGCTCTTTCTTTTACATCACTTTCGGACCAGCCAATTTTTATTAGGCACGAAATAGTTCTTCCCATCCAGGCATCACTTGCATCAAAGGATTGATTGTTTTTTTGAAGCCCTATTTTTTGTTCGGCAGAAAGCGTATTGAGTGATTTAGGTTCTAACAAGTGTTCCCACTTTCTATAATAGTGCCAATTGTTATCAAACCAATAAAAACAGGCGTCTACTCCATGTCCACCAAGGGCTTTGTGTACTTTTCTAGCTAAATCCTCAGTAGGAAGGAATATGTTTAAAAAAGCATAACTTTCTACCCCAGTTTCTGGAACTCTTCTAAACGTAACTTCAGGAATAGGGGTTAACGCATCGCGAAGGATAGTGTAATTTTTTTCTTGTAGACCTAAAGTATGGTCTAACTTTCTTAATTGAGCAATCCCTACAGCTGCATTTAGTTCAGATAGTCTATAGTTATATCCTAAGAATGGATGTGTTTCTGCACCGCGATCATTCCCAATATGATCATGTCCGTGATCCTGATACTTATGGGCATTTTCTGCATACTCTTTAGAATTAGTTATCAGGCCACCACCTTCTCCACAAGTAATCGTTTTTACATAATCAAAGGAAAAGCATCCTAAATCTCCATAACTACCTAGTGGTTTGTTATCGTAAGTTCCTCCTATAGCTTGACAAGCATCTTCTAATAAAATCAGCTTATGTTCATCGCAAAGAGTTTTCAATGCTTTTAGATCCGCCATAGAACCGCACATATGTACTGGCATAACTACTTTGGTTCTTGGGGTAATTGCTTTTTTTACTGCTTTAGGGTCTAAAGTTAAAGTATCATCAATATCACACAAAATTGGGGTAGCACCAACAGATAAAATAGCTTCAAAACTAGCAACAAATGTAAAAGTAGGCATAATCACTTCATCTCCTGATCCAACACCTGCAGAAGCTAATGCTACAGTTAATGCTGCTGTTCCACTTGATACTACCTGAGCGAATTCGGTTTGCATTCTGGAAGCTAAATCTTTTTCTAATTCTAAAGCTTTATGATGTCCATTCCGGTTACCATCAAAACCGTAACGCATTAAAACTCCATTGTCTAATACATCTTGAACTTCTTTCTTTTCTTCAGCTCCAAATAGCTCGAATCCTGGCATAGGTAAAGTGTTAAATTAAAAAACTCTCTTCGGCAAAAATACCGAAAAGAGTTTTGATTATATAATGTGTAACTTATCTTTTTAATTAATAGTTGTCAATAATAGTGGTTACAAAACTAAAGTATCTACTAGGGTCTCGTAAAGAAGAACTATAAGAACCTTGGGTACTAAGTACTTTGCCATTATGATTAAGCGCGATAATATTAGGAAAGCCACCTTGTTTATTGTATTTACTTAACAGCTTTTTGTTTGCTTTTAGTTGTTCTTCAGAAATTATATCCATTCTTCTAGGGATATCTACCTTTAGTAAAACTACCTTTTGTGATTGATTTTTAAACTTTTCGGTGGAAAAGAAATCTTCGTGAAGCATGATACAAGGAGCACACCAATCACTGCCAGTGAAATACATAAGGATAGGTTTCTTGCTATCTTTAGAAACTTGTTTAGCACTCTCAAAATCTGTTAACCAATGTAATTCGTCTTCTTGCGCAAATGAAGCTGAAGTAATTATCAATGATATAAACAGCATTACTTTTTTCATAGTATTAAGTTTTGGGCTTGACAAAAATAGAATATTTTTTATACTCCAAATATCTTGCCAAGTATTTGTCTATAACACAATTACTGTTTCATTAATAGAGCGTCTTACTTTTTTAAACTCTGCAAACATGTCATCATCAGCGCGATAACCTACAGGCAGTACTAGAACTGAATTTAGACCAAGTTGGGTAAGATTAAGAACTTCGTCATATTTTTCGGGAATAAAACCTTCCATTGGACAGGCATCTATCTTTTCAGTTGCGCATACGGTTAATAAATTACCCATAGCCAAATAGGCTTGTTTGGAGGCCCAATTGGCAATCTCATCTGCAGGTTTGTTCTTAAAAGAATCAACGAGTTGTTCTCTAAAAGGTTTAAGTACTTCATCAGAAGTATTTCTTATTGCTTTTACGTTATCAAAATATTTCGTAATGTATTCTTCGCCAACTGTGTTTTCAATGCAAAAAACCAACACATGAGATGCATCTGCAACCTGTTGTTGATTCCAGGAGTATTCAGTAAGTTTTTTCTGAACTTCTCTATTATGCAATACAACTAATTTTAAGGGTTGTAATCCGTATGAAGTAGCAGTAAGGTTAAAGGCTTCTGTAAGTATATCTATTTTCTCTTGAGGGAGTATACGATTGTTATTAAACTTTTTTGTAGCATATCGCCATTGTAAGCTTTGGATAATTTCCATTGCAATTTTTTTAAAAATTATGTCGCAAAGATACAGGTATAACAAGTATCTTTATTCATTAAATTGATAAGAAAAAACTATATCACCATTGTATGAATACTATAGATGAATTGATCCAAAAATCGGAGACTAGAATCTTTAAAGCTGTTTTTCCTAATACTACCAACCACTATGAAACATTGTTTGGAGGAACTGCATTGCAACTCATGGATGAAGTTTCTTTTATATGCGCTACCCGTTTTAGTAGGAAAAAAGTAGTAACAATTTCTACAGGTAAAATTGATTTTGAAAAACCAATCCCTGCGGGTACAATTATAGAACTGGTTGCTAAGATTCATGAGGTTGGTAGAACCAGTTGTTTGGTACAGGTAGATATCTATAAGGAGGAAATGTATAACTATGATCGTGAAATAGCAGTTTCAGGAATGTTCAAGTTTGTTGCTATTGATAATGATAAAAAACCTATTCCTATTATAGATGGATAGCATAATAAAAGCGCATTCAACTATGTCGGATGCGCTTATTTTTTTAAGATATTTTATTTATCTCCTAACTGCTTAATTTTTATTCTGAAAGCTGCAAAAAGAAGGGTCATAAAAGGGCTCAGCCAATTGAAGATAGCAAAAAAGAAATAATCTACAACAGGAACTCCTAAAACGCCACTTTGATAAGCTCCACAGGTATTCCAAGGAACTAACACCGAAGTTACGGTTCCAGAATCCTCTAAGGTTCTACTAAGATTTTCAGGAGCAAGTCCTTTATCTTTAAACGCTTTTGCATACATTCTTCCTGGTACTACAATTGCCAAATATTGATCAGAAGCAGTAACATTTAGTGCTAGACAGCTTGCAACAGTACTAGCAAATAACCCAAATACAGTATCAAACAGGCTTAATAAGGCTTTACTAATTCGGGCTAATGCTCCAATGGCATCCATAACACCACCAAAGACCATTGCACACACGATTAACCAGATGGTACCTAGCATTCCGGACATTCCTCCAGCTGTGAATAGGTCATTTAATTCTTTACTAGAGGTTTCTACGGCGGTGTCCACAGTCATAGCTTTCATAACACCTTTATATGCAGAGTTAAAGTCCAGTGTTTCACTGCCAGCAATATTCATTACAATATCTGGTTGCGCTATAATTGCTGCAACAGCACCTAATAATGTACCAGCTAATAAGGCAATTAAAGGAGGTGTTTTTTTGATAATAAGCCCAATAACAATCATCGGAACAATAAATAACCAAGGTGATATTGTAAATGCACTTTTAATAGCAGCGAGTTGTTCACTAATTTCGGGAGTACCAGAAGTATTAAGTGTAAAACCAATTATTATAAATATAATTAACGTGATCACTATCGTTGGTACCGTAGTGTATGTCATATATTTTATATGAGAAAATAATTCTCCTCCTGCCATAGCAGGAGCAAGGTTTGTGGTATCAGATAAAGGTGACATTTTATCACCAAAGTATGCTCCAGAAATAACAGCACCAGCAGTCATTCCTAATGAAATACCTAATGTGTCTCCAATTCCAATTAATGCAATACCTACGGTAGCAGAGGTTGTCCAGGAGCTACCTGTAGCTATAGAGATGATGGCACAGATAATTACACAAGCAGCTAGAAAAATAGTAGGATTAAGAATTTGTAATCCATAGTAAATCATTGTGGGTATAATACCACTAATAAGCCAAGTACCTGCTAACGAACCTACCATTAATAGTATAAGTAAGGCTCCAGTAGTTGATTTTACGTTGCGAGCAACTTCTTCCATCATTTGTTTATAGGACACTTTATTAAAGAAACCTACTATGGCAGCTACAGCGGCACCCAGCAGTAATACAAATTGATTACTACCACTTAGTGCATCATCGCCAAAAGCGAAGTATACATTATAAAACAACATACCTACTAGCGCAACAATTGGAATTAATGCTTCCCAAATGTTTAATTCTCTGTTTTCAATAATTTCTTCGTTTTGGGGATCAGTAGGAGTGATGTTTTGACTTTCCATATATAGTATTCGAAATTTTAAGAATGTAATGTTACGATATTAATAAAATTTATGCAACGTATTCCTTTCGTTTAATTCTAAAAATGATTGATGGATATGGTGATAAAATATTTATAAATGTATTTTATCGAATAAAAACGCTTTTTGTCGATATTTTAATATATATTTGCTCAATGGTCTTTGTGAAAATATGATATTGAAATATTTTTGAACCATTGAAAAGAAGGATATTAAGAAATTAAATATATACCGAAAGAGAAAAATTGGAATTGATTGTTTATGTTTTTTTGCCCCAACAAATTTAATTTCCCCCAAAGTTAAATTTGACAAATTACAAAGCCTCAGAAATGAGGCTTTTTTTATGCTCTACGGTATTCTCTAATATCTAATAAGCTCTTAAAGAACCTTATATTTTATTCCTATTATATACATTCGTTTCATAACGAAATAAAGTAGAAGCTATTGGGAAGACCGGATTTTGTAATTAATACAAGTACAATATGATTCAAACGGTTTTACGCATTTTTAATAGTTATTTAAAAAAGGACACAACTGGTAAAAATCTTACTTTATTGAGCGTTTTTTTAATTTTTTATACATGAAATTGTATTTTATCGATTAAAATTGTATTTTAACGATTATATGTGTTTTATTACTACCGTTTTTTTTATCAAATTGTAGTATATCATGTATTTTTGAAATGTGAAAGAATAAGAGTTACTAATAGAATTAGTTTTAATATTTCGCCCCATAATAAATAGAATATTTCAAAATTTAGAGAACTAAACTTTTTTTGCCCAAATTAATTTTACCTACTAATGAGCCTCATACCCCAAGAGGCTTTTTTTTATGAGTTGATTTTCTTTCATTCTCAATATTCTTACAAATAATACCTTCTCTATCTTCATTATGTCTTAAAGAGATTAATTACTTGTTGAACATAAGAAATCGCATTTAATCGATTAAAATCGCTTTTTATCGATGATTGTATGCTTTTTTATGAGCGCTTTTGAGATGTTATTAAGATGTTAGTGTACTTTTGAAGTGTTGTTATTGATTGATATAAGTTGAATTAGTTTTTATGGTATTGCAAAATACCAATTAACAATTGCCCCAAAATTGAAAATCGAATAATCCCCAAGTTTGATTTCCCTAATTGAAAGCCTCTTGCCCGGAGGCTTTTTTATTTGTTAAAAAGTAATTTGTTTCATTTTTTATGCTGAAATTAGTGCAAAATAAAAATGATGCAATCTACTTTTGCCCGAGGATTAGAGTTATTCTTTCTATTTGTACTACTCCCTGTTAGTTTTTTGTTTTCGTACCCTACGCCAATAAAAGCTGGATTAACGGTTACCGGCTTTGTTTATATTTTGTTTCACCTTAAGAGATCAGGACTTTTAAAAATTAGGTTTCCCGATCGGATGTATTGGAAACCGTTTTGGAAAGAAACTATTATTAAACTGGCTATTGTAATTATAATTACTAGTTTATATGTTTTTTGGATAGCTCCAGATAAATTGTTTTCTATTGTAATCAAGAAACCGATTTTGTGGGTTGTTATTTTGTTTGTTTACACCTTTTTATCTGTTTGGCCACAAGAGATTATTTATAGAACTTTCTTTTATGATCGATATGAGTCCCTGGTTAAGAATAAGTGGTTGTTTATTTTTATAAACGCAGTCCTTTTTTCATTGGCTCATATATTTTTAAGAAGTTTTCTAGTTCAGCTACTTACTTTTTTAGGAGGTTTATTATTTGCATTTACATATCAGAGAACAAAATCCACTACTTTGGTATCTATAGAACATGCAATTTATGGAAACTGGCTTTTTACAGTAGGAATGGGGGAGATGCTAGCATTTCCAGGAGCAGATTAATTGTTTAAAAATTTCACTAATTGATTTACTGCCTTCGCTCGATGACTGATGCTATTTTTTTCTTCTAGTGGAAGCTCTGCGAATGTTTCGGTGTATCCATCTGGTAAAAAAATGGGATCGTATCCGAATCCTTTATCTCCTTTTTTCTGAACGGCTATAGTTCCTGAGCAAATACCGGTAAATGTTTCTAACGTACCATTAATATGAAGAGCAATAACTGTTTTGAATTGTGCTTTGCGATCTTTTTTTTTCTTTAGGTTGTCGAGAAGTTTATCCATATTGGCATTAGCATCTTTAGCTTCTCCTGCATAACGAGCAGAATAGACACCAGGATCCCCCTGTAGGCTATCTACCTCTAATCCTGTGTCATCGGCAAAACAATCATATCCATAGGTTTCTTTTAGATATCGAGCTTTTTGTATAGCATTACCTTCAATTGTAGGAGATGTTTCAGGAATATCCTCCGTACAGCCTATATCCTCTAAGCTTAGTAATTGGATATGAGGTGGAACAAGAGCTTTTACTTCTTTTAATTTGTTAGGATTATTTGTAGCAAATACTAGTTTCATTTAAGCAATATCTTTTTGAGTTAGATAGGTAAAATATTTAGGCTTTGGCATCATAATTTTCGATCCATTTCCCCTGTACTTTAAGTACTTGTTCTATGACATCTCTAACGCAGCCTTTTCCTCCTTTTTTAAAGGAAACATATTTAGAAACTTCTTTTATTTCTGCAACCGCATCTTGAGGACACGTTGGCAATCCTACCATTTTCATCACTGGTAAATCCGGAATATCATCGCCCATATATAATACATTTTCGATTTTGATATTCTTATTGGTCATATATTCGTTTAGCTGATCAACTTTATGATGCGCACCCAGGTAAATATCTTTAATTTCTAAACCTTCTAATCTTTTTCTAACTCCTTCATTTTTTCCACCAGATATGATGCATAGATTAAAACCTTGCTGAACCGCAGTTTTTAATGCATAGCCATCTTTGATATTCATAGTTCTTAGTAACTCTCCATTAGTATTAATGATTACAGTTCCATCCGTAAGAACACCGTCGAAATCAAAGATAAAAGTGGTGATATGTTTTAAATATTCTTTATAACTCTTTTCCATATTTAGATTGTATTGCTTTGGTAAGCATTTTATATAATTGTTTTTGTGAATCGTTTTTTAGAATTTCTAGGTGTCGATCAATCGTCTGAACATCTTTGCGAATAGCAGGTCCAGTTTGAGCAATATCCGGTTCTATTTCAATTATTTTTTTGGCAGTTTCTTGAATCAAGGGATGTAAAATTTCAAAAGGGATATTATTTTCTTCACAAATCTCATTTCCTACAGAAAACATATAATTCGTAAAGTTATTTACAAACACTGCTGCTACGTGTAATACATTTCTCTGTCCAGAAGAGATATCATATATTTTTTTTGATAATATAGAAGCTAGATTCTTTAAAATAATAACATCCTTTTCTTGATCGGCTTCAATGCAGAACGGAATTTTACTATAATCAACCTTCTTCGTTGCGCTAAATGTTTGTAATGGATAGAAAACCCCACGAGAATTTTTATTGTCAATAGCGTTTATTGGTACACTTCCAGAAGTGTGAACAACTAATTTATTCTGGAACGGTAAGGAGCTCGATACCTTTGCTATCGCATCGTCACTGATTGCTAAAATGTAGAGGTCGGCTTTTTTTAAGTCATTTAGATCGTTGGTAATAGTAGCAGCTTCTTGATCTTTATGTATTTGTATTCCTTTTCTGTTATAGCACTGTACTATTGCTACAGATTTTTGATTTAAAAAAGCTGTATACAAATGTTTCGCCACATTTCCTGCACCAAGGATAACAATTGTAATCATTTGGCTAAAATAAGGAAGATACTTTAAAAATTAGACAAGTTTTATAGTTCTGTTAAAACCAACAAATAGGATAATTAGAATGTCTGATTATCCTCTCAAAAACATTAAATTTGCCGAGCTAAAAAAATTACAATGCAAAAGAAGTTGGCAAGTATTTTATTTTCTACCAGATTAATGGCAATCCTATTTATTGTTTTTGCCGTCTCTATGGCAGTAGGTACTTTTTTAGAAGATGCTTATGGTACAACCGCTGCAAGAATTTGGATATATAACACCTGGTGGTTCGAAGCCATTATGGCCTTTTTTATGATCAATTTCTGTGGGAATATAATACGTTATCAATTGTATAAAAAAGATAAGTGGGCAACATTATTGCTACATCTTTCCTTTATTTTAATACTTTTAGGAGCATTTGTTACCAGATATATTAGTTACGAAGGTGTAATGCCGATAAGAGAAGGGGAAACGACCTCAGAGTTTTTATCCGAACACACCTATTTAACTGCATTCCTTGATGGAGAAATTAATGGGGAACCGCGAAGGCGTGTTGTATCCGAGCAATTAGAATTAACAGAAGCTACGGATAATAGCTTCACTATAAATACCGATTATAACCAGCAACCAGTTACTATTCAATATAAAGAATACATCACTGGAGCAGAAATGGGATTGGTTGAAACAGAGGTTGGAGAGAATTATTTAAAGATAGTAGAGGCAGGAGATGGTAATAGACACGATCACTATTTAAAAGAAGGAGAAGTTTCTAATATCCATAATATTTTAGTGGCCTTTAATGTCCCTACTAAAGGTGCTATCAATATCACATATAAGAATGATGAATATTACATAGAATCACCTTTTGATGGTTCTTATATGAGAATGGCCGATCAAAAGCAAGGCTTGGTAATCAAAGATAGTTTACAACCACTGATGTTACGATCATTATATCAAACTGCTGGGATGCAATTTGTAATTCCAGAGCCTGTAATTACAGGAAAGTATGATGTTATCCCGATCGAAGTGAAAGACAAAGGACAGCAAGATGCACTGATTTTTGATGTAACCACTAATGGAGAAACTAAAGAGGTGAAGTTATTGGGAGGAAAAGGATACGCTAATGATATGAAAAAGATTTCTTTAGGAGGCTTGGATATGTACTTCAACTATGGGTCAAAGCGATTAGAACTTCCTTTTGCTCTAAAGTTGAATGATTTTATAGCCGAAAAACAACCAGGAACAGAAAAAGTATATAAGTCGTTCATGAGTAAAGTAGATATTGTTGAAGATAAAACTGCTCCTCGTCCTTATGATATCTATATGAATCATGTTTTAGATCATAAAGGGTATCGTTTTTTTCAAGCTTCTTTTGATCCTGATGAAAAGGGTACCGTATTATCTGTAAGTCACGATTATTGGGGTACTATGATTACCTATGCGGGGTATATGTCATTATATCTTGGACTAATGCTTATTCTTTTTACGAGAGGATCCAGGTTTAAGGATCTAGAACAAATGCTTAACAAAGTGAAGATAAAAAAGAAAGAGTTAACTGTTTTAGTAGCTTTATTTATTTCAACTTTTTCTTTCGCACAATTAGAACAGGAACAACAAACAGATCATGTAAATCATTTACAGACCTTACCAGGAAAAGCTAAACTAGATTCTATAATTAAAGCGAATGCTGCAAGTAAAGAACACGCTGCGAAATTTGGTAGTATTGTGATACAGGATGAACGTGGTAGGATGAAGCCTGTTAATACTTTTTCTTCAGAATTATTAAGGAAGTTAAGTAAAAAGGATACATATGAAGGATTGACAGCTGATCAGGTTTTTGTATCGATGGTAGAGAATCCATTTATATGGTACAGCATTCCTATTATAGAAATTCAAAGGGAAAATGATAGTATCCGAAAGATATTGGGTGTTTCCAAATCCGAAAGAAGAGTTTCTCTAATAGATCTAGTAGAGCAAGACGGTTCCTATAAGTTAGATCCTTATTTAGAAAAGGCAAGTAGTACTAATACACCTAGTAGTTTTGAAAAGGATTTCCTAAAAACTCATGAAAAGTTTTACCTCTTAAACCAGGCTCTGGGCGGCGGAATTTTGAAGATTTTCCCAGTTCCTGGAGATGTAGGTAACAAATGGGTTTCTGTACCGGAACTTAATGAACATAAATTTACTGGAATGGATTCTGTTTATACCAGACAGATTATTCCTATTTATATACAATCATTACAGGAAGCAAGAAATACAGAAGACTATAGCAAGCCAGATCAATATATAGAGAGTATAAAAGCATTTCAGACAAAATTTGGTAGTAAAGTAATGCCAGCTGATGACAAAATTAAAGCTGAAATCGCATTAAATAAATATGATATTTTCAGAACATTGTATAGATACTATGGTATTACAAGTGTATTATTTATTTTAATCATCATTTTTGGTATATTCTATCACAAGAATAAATTTGTAAAAATGTTGATAAAAATCTTTATGGGGATTACTATATTGATTTTTATGGTACATACATCTGGATTGATAATTAGGTGGTATGTATCAGGTCACGCACCTTGGAGTGATGCGTATGAGTCTATGATCTATGTAGCATGGGCAACGGTGGCATTAGGATTGGCTTTTGGGAAGAAGAGTAATCTTACTGTGGCTGCGACTGCTTTTGTAGCGGCAATTATTCTGTTTTTTGCTCACGAAAACTGGACGGATCCAGCGATTGCTAATCTACAACCTGTTTTGGATTCTTATTGGGTATTGATTCACGTGTCGATTATTGTGGCAAGTTATGGTCCTTTCTTCGTAGGAGCCATTTTAGGAGTACTGTCGTTATTGTTGATGGTCTTAACTACCAAGTCTAATAAAAAGAGAATGGATCTCAATATTAAAGAGATTACCATTATTAACGAAATGGCATTAACCATAGGTCTTGTAATGTTAACTATTGGTAACTTTTTAGGAGGAATGTGGGCCAATGAAAGTTGGGGACGTTATTGGGGTTGGGATCCAAAAGAAACTTGGGCACTGGTTAGTATTATGGTGTATGCTTTTGTAATTCATATGAGATTGGTGCCAGGTCTAAGAAGCAGATGGTTCTTTAATTTGATGTCTGTGTTTGCGGTTTCATCTATATTGATGACATATTTTGGAGTGAATTTTTACTTAAAAGGATTGCATTCTTACGCTAGTGGTGATCAGGTTGTAACTCCATCAGCAGTGTATTATAGTTTTCTTGTCTGGGCTATATTAGGAGCTTTTTCTTACTGGAGGTATACTGTACATTATAAGAAGTGATTTTCATAATCATTTGTTTTTCATTGTGTTATTCTCAGTAATAACTATACAAAAACTATACAGTCTTAATTTTTTGGCATTATTCTTAACGGTATTGAATTATATCTGATATTTTTATGATTTTTAACAAATCATTAAAATTTTAATATGGGCATTATTTCTTTTGTAGGATTCACACTTTTAGTTGCTATCATATCTTATCTGGCTACAAGAAAAACCGACGAGACATCTTCTGATGGGTATTTTCTTGGCGGTCGTAGTCTAACCGCTGTGGTAATCGCAGGTTCTTTATTACTTACTAATTTATCTACAGAACAAATAGTAGGACTTAATGGTTCTTCGTATTCAGAAGGTATTTTGGTGATGGCTTGGGAAACCCTAGCAGCTATTGCAATGGTAATTACGGCAATTTTTTTATTGCCACGATATCTTAAAGGAGGAATCACTACAGTGCCTCAGTTCTTAGAAAGGCGCTATGATACCACTACAAAAGCAATAACATCTGGATTATTCTTAACAGGCTATGTAGTAGTGTTTTTACCTATTGTATTATATTCCGGATCTTTAGCTATCAGCACAATGTTTGATGTTCCTGAATTATTAGGAGTATCTAAAGAATGGTCCATTATTATTTGTGTTATTGGTATTGGTGTTATTGGATCTATTTATGCAATTTTTGGTGGTTTAAAAGCAGTAGCGGTATCAGATACGATCAATGCTGTTGGATTATTGATAGGAGGTATTATGATTCCGGTTTTTGGCTTATTAGAAATAGGAGACGGCAGCATTTCCGAAGGAATAAATACATTAATGACTACAAATCCCGAAAAGTTTAAAGTAATTGGAGATAGTGATTCTTCAATTCCTTTTGCAACCATATTTACCGGAATGATGTTGGTACAATTATTTTATTGGGGAACTAATCAAGCTATTATCCAAAGAGCTTTGGGGGCTAAAAACCTAAAAGAAGGTCAAAAAGGATTATTATTAGGTTCGTTTTTAAAAATATTAGGGCCTATTATTGTTGTATTACCGGGAATCATAGCTTTTCACCTTTTTAATGGAGAGTTAGAAGTAGCAGATGAGGCATATCCAACTTTGGTCAGTAGAGTATTACCAGTATCTTTAGTAGGTTTCTTTGCTGCGGTATTATTTGGAGCAATTTTGAGTTCTTTTAATAGTGCTTTAAATAGTTCGGTTACATTATTCGGTTTAGATATCTACAAGGAATATATTAATAAAGAAGCTAGCGAAAAACAAGTGGTAAAAGCGGGGAAAAGCTTTGGTGTTTTATTAGCAATATTAGCCATGGCTGTAGCTCCTTTTATTGCAAAAGCAGGAAGCCTTTTTGATTATTTACAAGAAGTGAATGGAATATATAGTATTCCTATTTTGACTATTATAGTAGTGGGGTATCTTACTAAGAAAGTTCCGGCGATTGCTGGTAAAATTGGTATTATATCTGGATCCGTACTGTATATAATTAGTCAGTTTATTATAAAACCGATTCTTCAAGGTAATGCAGTTGAAGCTGCTAAAGCTAATGGAATAACTGATCTTGTAGAATTAGGAAGGATAGAAACATCTGCATATCCTCATTTTCTGCACGTAATGGCAATTCTTTTTGTGGTTAACATCATTATAATGCTAATTATAGGTAAATTGTATCCAAGAGAGGAAGCATACGAGCAGCAATACACCAAAGAAGTGGATATTACACCTTGGAAGTATACAAAGATTGTCGGTGCTATTGTATGCTTAATTGTAATATCTACTTATATCTATTTTAACTAATTGAAATATATTAAAAAGACATTTTTATTTCTATTTTTTTTATTTACGACGATAGTTACCGCACAGGAATTACCGCCGATAGAAGTCTATTTGCCAGATGAATATAAAGGAGCAACCCAAAACTGGTCAATTTCTCAAGCAGATAATAAATATATTTATGTTGCTAATAATAGGGGGCTTTTAGAGTTCAATGGGGCAAACTGGAAGCTTTACCCAACTCCTAATGAAACGGTTATAAGATCGGTCAAAGTTATTGGAGAACGTATTTATACAGGATTCTATATGAATTTTGGGTATTGGAAAAAAAATAGTTTTGGAAAACTTGAGTATACTTCCCTAACCGAAAATATAAAAGAAAAGCTTATAGAAGATGAGCAGTTTTGGCACATTGTAAATCAAGACGACTGGATATTATTTCAGTCTCTTGATAGAATTTATCTTTATAACATTAGCAATGAGGAGATCTCAATTATAGAATCTAAAACAGCCATAACTAATATATTCAATGTCCAAGGAACGATATATTATCAGGATGTTAATAGTGGAATCTATAAAATTGAAAAAGGTAGTCCAATATTGGCCATAAATGATCCTGAAGTTATTAATGATAAAGTAGTAAATATTTCTAAGTCTCAAAACGGAATTTTATTACTAACAAGTACAAAAGGGTTTTTTGAGTTTTCGAAAGAAACAGTTAGTAAGTGGAATACGCCATCCGATGACCTATTAAGCAATTCTACCATTTATAGTAGTATTACACTTCAGGATGGAAGCTTTGTTTTAGGAACTATTTCCCAAGGGTTAATATATCTATCGCAAAAAGGAGAAATAATATATCAAATTAATCAGAATAAAGGATTAAGTAATAATACAATTTTGTCTTCTTTTGAAGATATAGAAGGTAATATATGGTTAGGATTAGATAAAGGCATTAATTGTATAAACGTAAAATCACCAGTTCAAAGTTTTAATGATGATAAAGGTACTATTGGTACTGTATATACCTCAATTGTTTTTGAAGGTTTTTTATATCTAGGAACAAATCAAGGAGTCTTTTACAAAAACATTAATAAAAATGAACCATTCCGTTTTGTCGAGGGAACTAAAGGACAGGTTTGGAATCTTTTTTCCTATGATAACAAATTGTTTTGTGGGCATAATGATGGAACTTTTTTAATAGAAAATGATACGTCCGAGCTCATAAGTTGGATTCAGGGGACTTGGATTTTTCGTACTATTAAAGAGCATCCAGACTGGTTACTGCAAGGTAATTATGAAGGATTGAGTGTGCTGGCAAAAAAAGACGGAAAATGGAAATTAAAACAAAAAATTAAAGGATTTGATTACTCCGCTCGATATTTAGAAATATATGATGGTAAATTATGGGTCAATCATGAGTACAAAGGACTTTTTAGTCTTACGGTAGATGATGAATTTTCCAAGGTGCTAGAAGTGGTCAAAGACACAATTACTATAAAAGGTAAGCACTCAAGTATAGCAAAGTACAAAAATGATTTTTTTTATGCACATAAAGAAGGAGTGTCTTTTTATAATAAGGAAAACAAAGCTTTTGATCAAGATAATGTTGTTGATCAGGTTTTTAAGACTAAAGAAGAAAATGTAGGAAGGTTATTAAAAGATAATATAGGTGGACTCTGGAGCTTTACTGATGAAGAGCTAGACTATATTTCTCAAAGTCAGTTTTCTGATAATTTAGAAGTAACTAAAGTATCTATCCCTTATTTGCTAAGAAAGGAAATGAATGGTTTCGAAAACATCATGCATCTTGAAGCAGAGAAGTACTTATTAGGAACTACTTATGGATATATGATTTTGGACTTATCCAGAATAAATTCAAAAGAACATACTATTATTCTAGAAGAAGTTTCGGCAAAACAAAAAACTACAGAATTTAGACAGGTCGAAATTTCTGATTCAGTTCGTGTATTTGAATCTAATTTAAATACCATTTCTTTTGTATATACAATTCCCGAATATGATAAATTCCTTATATCAAAGTTTCAGTATAAGTTAGAAGGTTTCTATGAAGACTGGAGTGGTTGGACCTCTAAAACCAATAAGATATTTGAAAATTTACCATTCGGAGAGTATACGTTTAAGGTTAGAGCAAAAACAGGTAATGTTCTAAGTAAAAATGTAGTCGAGTATAAGTTTGTAATCGATAAACCCTGGTATTTTTCGAATGTAGCTATTGCGATTTATTCTATTTTGCTATTAGTTCTATTACTAATTACGCATAGAGCTTATAAAAAGTACTATACCATACAAAAAGAAAAATTGGTAGAAGAGAACAAAAAGCAATTGGAACTAAAAGAATTAGAAAGTGAACGAGAAATAATGAAGCTAACAAACGAAAAATTGACTCAGGATATAGAGAGTAAAAATCGTGATCTTGCTTCTTCTACAATGAATATTATTAAGAAAAATGAGATCCTTAATACTATCAAAAAAGAACTTAAAAAATCTGAATTTGAAAGAAACGGAGTAAAGAATGTAGAACGAATCATTGATAGAAACCTAAATAATAAGGATGATTGGAAACATTTTGAAGAAGCTTTCAATAGCGTGGATAAAAACTTTATAAAGAAACTCAAAAAGAAACACAATAATTTAACTCCTCACGATTTACGATTTTGTACGTACTTACGGCTAAATTTATCATCTAAAGAAATTGCTTCATTAGTTAATATTTCGGTTAAAAGCGTAGAAATAAAACGCTATCGACTAAGAAAAAAACTACAATTAGAACATTCGGATAGCTTAGTGAACTATATTCTCGAAATTTAAAACCATACATTATCTTAAAATACCTCTACATTACCTATACTCTAACGTTATAGTTGGGTAACAATACTATTTTATTTACATTTTTTTAATAGTTATTAAATCCCTAGTACTTACCGTTTTCATTGATGTTTTACGCAAAGAATTTATTAATTTTTTAGTTATTATGTAATGTTGTAGGATTTTTGTTTGGGTTAGTTATTAACGATTTCTTAATGTTCGTAGGTAAATTTGAGTAAATCAAACTAGAACATTTATGAAAATTACTTATTTCTTAATAGCTGTCTTTTTAAGTACAGTTATTAATGCACAAGAAATTCAGATTCGGGGAAACGTAAAGGATGCAAGCGGATTGGAACTCCCTGGAGTTAATGTTATCGTTAAAAACACTGCAAACGGAGCCGTAACAGATTTTAATGGAAAATATACATTGAACAATGTAGCCGTCGGAAGTGTTGTTGTGTTTTCTTATGTAGGGTTCACTACACAAGAAATAACAGTTGGACAAAATTTCGTTATTAATGTAACCATGGAAGAAGACAGTGAATCACTAGAACAGGTCATTGTAATTGGTTATGGGACACAAACAAAAAAAGAAATTACAGGTGCGGTTTCTGTAATAGGATCCGAAACTATAGAAGAACTTAATGTAGTTAGAGTAGAGCAAGCACTACAGGGACAAGTTGCAGGTGTAAATATCACATCGCAATCTGGAGCTCCTGGTAGCAGTTCTACCATATCGATACGAGGAATATCTACTAACGGGGATAGTAGGCCTTTAATTCTCGTAGATGGCAATGTTATAGAAGATCTTAGTGTACTTAATCCTAACGATATCGAAAGTATTAATGTATTAAAAGATGCAACAGCTGGTATTTATGGAGTAAGAGCAGCAAATGGGGTTATCCTTATAACTACTAAATCAGGATTTAAGAATACAGATTTAAAATTCGAATTTGATTCATATACAGGTTTTCAGGAAACCACAAGAAGACTTCCGGTACTTAATGCAACTGAATATGGTATTATTATTAATGAGTCTTTCGCTGCTGGAGGTGGTACGCTACCTTTTGCCAATTTATCAGAGTTAGGAGAAGGCACAGATTGGCAAGATGAAATTTTTAGAACAGCTGTAATTTCTAATATTAATTTCAGTGCTACAGGTGGTGGAGAGAATTCTACTTATTCTGCGGGAGTTTCTTATTTAACACAAGATGGTATTGTTGGAGGAAGTGATGCTAATTTCGAACGTTTTACAGGTAGGGTAAATTACAGTTTGGATATTGTTGAAAACTTGAAGTTTACCACTTCTGGTATTTTTACACAAACCAATAGAAAAACATTATTAGAAAATGCTTTAGGTTCTGTGTTATTTAATGCATTAAATATGGCGCCTACTTTATCTGTGAGAGATGAAAATGGAGACTTTACTTTAGCAGAAGGATTGGGTAATGAAGTAATAAATCCAATTGCGCAGATAGAAAATACGTTTAATGATACAAGAGTAAATCGAATAGGTGCAACTTTTGCATTGAAATATAATTTTTTAAATGATTTCACAGCAGAATCTAGATACCAGTTTAACTATTCTGAAGTAGATGGTAAAACATTTTCTCCTGAAGTATTTTATGGATCTGGAAAAGTGTTTAATGTAGATAGAAGCAGTGTTACAGAGTTTAAGAATTTTTTTAGAGATTATACTTGGGATAATTTCTTAAAGTACGAAAAGATATTTGCAGATGATCACGATGTAAAAATACTTTTAGGGATGTCTGTATTTAAGACAACAGGAACTTTTACTGGTTTTACTGGCTTTGATATTATCGACAATTCATTTTCTAATGCTACTATTTCTCAGGCATCAGATGTAGTTGATAATTTTCAGAATGGAGGAAATACTTTTGATTCTAGATTGTTATCATATTTTTCTAGATTACAATATGGATACAAAGGAAAATATTTACTATCTGCAGTAATAAGAAGAGATGGCTCAACAAAGTTTGGACCTAAAAATAAGTTTGGATATTTTCCCTCAGCTTCTATCGGTTGGGTGATGTCTGATGAATCTTTTTTAAATGATAGTAGTTGGTTAAATTTCCTAAAACTTAGAGCTAGTTATGGTGTAATTGGGAATGATAGAATAAAAGATTTTCAATTTATATCCTTGTTAAATGGAGAAGGATCCTATGTTATTAATGATGAGTTGATAATAGGTGAGGCAATTGGTGCACTTTCCAATCCAGAAATTAAATGGGAAAAACAAAAAACACTTGATATAGGGATTGATACTCGATTATTAAATAATAAAATAGATATCACTTTTGATTATTTTAAAAAACGAACAGAAGACTTATTAGTTGTTGCACCTGTTTCGGGGATTCTGGGAGTTGCAGCTCCAGGATCATCACCACCTACTATCAATGCAGGTATTGTAGAGAATGAGGGGTATGAATTTAGAATCTCTTATAACGATAAGTTATCAGAAAATTTGAAATTTAATATTAGTTATAATGTTACACTGCTGGAGAATGAAGTAATTTCGGTTAATAGTGATAGTAATTTTATAGCAGGTGGTTCTTTTGGTGTAGGTCAAGATCCTCCATCAAGAATGGAAGCAGGTAGGCCTATTGGATATTTCTATGGATTACAAACAGATGGAGTTTTTCAAAATCAGGCAGAAGTAGAAGCACACGCTACACAGGCTAATGCAGCACCAGGAGATCTGAGATATATTGATATGAATGGAGATGGAGAAATTAATTCTGATGATAGAACGGATATCGGAAATCCTATTCCTGATGCTACAATGGGATTGAATATTGGCTTAGATTATAAAAATTTTGATTTTACCGCTTATGCATTTGCCTCCGTGGGTAATGATATGGTAAGAAACTATGAACGTAATCAACCATTGGTCAATAGAAGAAATGGATTTTTAGGACGATGGACAGGGGAAGGTTCTACCGATTCTTTTCATAGAGTTACAACAGCTGCTAACGGTAATAGTTTGTTTTCTAGTTTTTATGTAGAAGATGGGTCTTATCTAAGAATCCAGAATATACAATTAGGATACACACTTTCTGATGCATTTATGAAACCAATTGGTATTGATAAGTTTAGAATTTATGTTTCAATAAATAACTTATACACCTTTACAGAATATCAAGGGTATGATCCTTCAGCGTATCAATCAAATCCAGACCCTAATACTGCAAGTCCTATTGGAGCAGGTATTGATCAGGGGTTTTACCCTGTGCCAAGAACATATTTATTAGGTGTAAATCTTAAATTTTAATCAAAATGAAAAAGATGAAATATAATATACAATCGATAATCTTTTTTGTACTATTAGTTACGATAATTTCGTGTAGTGACGATTTTGTAGATGTAGCTTCAGAAGATGAAAATTCTGAGAGTTTTTTTAATAGTGAAGAAGATTATCAAAGTGCTTTGATTGGGGCGTACGATTTACTACAATCCACTTATTTAAATGTAATGTTAGGAGAAATAGCTTCTGATAATACATTAGCAGGAGGAGAAAGCGCATCGGATTCACCTGGGATACAAGAAATAGATGACATGATTCATACCCCTGTTAATGCACAACTAAGAGATATATGGAGTTGGATGTATGCGGGCGTGAATAGAGCTAATTATATAATGGAGTTTCAGGATAAAACTGATTTTGCTGGTAAGGAAGAAGTAATTGCTCAGACACGCTTTCTTAGAGCTTACTATTATTTTGAGCTAGTAAAATGGTTTGGAGATGTACCACTAGCAATTGATAAAAGAATTTTTTTTGGAGAAGAGACTGGGATAGATAGAGCTCCAAAGGAAGATGTGTATGCACTCATAGAAGAAGATTTACAGTTTGCAGCAGATAATTTACCAGCAATACAAGCAGAAACGGGCCGCGTAACCCAAGGAGCAGCCAGAGCCTTATTAGGTAAAGTGTATTTATTTCAAGATAAATTCTCTGAAGCTGCTACTGTTTTAGATCAAGTAGTTGCAGGGCCATATGATTTGGTTACAGATTATGAATCTATCTTCGAAGAAGAAGGAGAAAATAATATAGAATCAGTTTTCGAAGTTCAATATACAGATGAAGAAGGAGCAGGTTTCGGATGTTTACAATGTAGTGAAGGTAATGTAGCAGTTGGCTTTAATGGAATTAGAAATTATTCAGGGCCACAATTTGATTCAGGTTTTAGTTTTAATGTTCCTACACAAGAAGTTGTGGATACATTCGAAGCAGGCGATATTAGACTAGATGTTGCTATTTTAGATATAGATGCGTGGGCAGCGGATCAAGGAGCCACTTTTTCTACAGGTTTTGAGCATACAGGATATTTTAATAGAAAGTATATTGCTCGTCAGGGAGACCTTAATACCGGAGATGCCAATCTTACAAACCCAAATAATTACAGAGCAATCAGATTTGCAGATGTTCTGCTAATGGCTGCAGAAGCACATAATAGAAAATCACCAAGTAGTGATGGAGAAGCATTAATCTACCTAAATAGAGTGAGAACTAGAGCTCAATTACCGGATGTAACAGCTACGGGAACCGCCTTGACAGATGCTATATACCAAGAACGAAGAGTAGAACTAGTTGGAGAAGGACATCACTTTTTTGATTTAGTAAGAACGGGAAGAGCTGCAACAGAAATAGATGGCTTTGTAACAGGAAAGCACGAATTGTTTCCTATACCATTGATAGAGATTCAATTGGCAGGGAATAGATGGGAACAAAATCCAGGATACTAAAAACAAAAACTAGAAGAAGATGAAACTTTTAAAATATATATTCAGCATATGTATGTCCTTGCTTTTCGTATGGAGCTGTGCTGAAGACGATAATCTAGACTATCTAGATAATGTAGTGGCTCCGTCAAACATAGCTGCGCTTTTACAAATCACTCAAGATAATACTGGATTGGTGACTATAACACCAAATGGAGATGGAGTGGTATCCTTTGATATTTATTATGGAGATGACACTTTGGAGCCAGAAAATGTAAAAATAGGAGAAAGTACCACACATACTTATGCTGAGGGAACGTATGATTTAAGATTAGTTGGTAAAGGAATAACTGGATTAACAACTGAAGTTACACAAGAAGTAGTAGTTTCATTTAACCCTCCAGAAAATTTAGTAGTCACTATAGAGAATGATGCTGCTGTATCCAAACAAGTAAATGTAACCGCGACTGCAGACAATGCAATGTCTTTTGATGTATACTTTGGAGAAATAGGAAATGATACTCCAGTGACTGCTAATATAGGGGAAACAGTTACATATTTGTACCAACAACCAGGAACATATACGATTAGGGTTGTTGCCAAAGGAGGTGCTATTGCCACTACTGAGTACACAGAAGAGTTCTTAGTAACAGAAATTTTACAACCTATAGTTTCTGCTCCAATACCTCCAGCCAGAGCAGCGCAAGATGTTGTTTCTATGTTTAGCGATGTTTATGCAGATGTTCCCGTGGATACTTGGCGTACACCTTGGTCTGATGCCACTTTTGAAGATGTTGAGATAGAAGGAAACCCTACCAAAAAGTATAGTGCTCTTAATTTCGTTGGAATAGAGGCTACAACAACAACTATAGATGCTAGTACAATGACTCATTTTCATACGGATATTTGGTCTCCAAATTTGACTGAGTTTAGGATTAAATTAGTTGATTTTGGAGCAAATGGAGTTTTTGATGGTGGAGATGATGTAGAACATGAAATAACGATAGCTAATCCAACAAATGGAGAATGGGTGAGTTTAGATATCCCATTAGCCGATTTCACTGGATTAACTACAAGAAGTAATATTGCTCAATTAATATATGTGGGTGCACCTTCCGGGACGGCGATAGTTTTTGTTGATAATGTTTATTTCCATAAACCACCAGAGCCTGCATCTGGATTAGAAGGGATTTGGAAACTTGCACCAGAAGCTGGAGCTTTTAAAGTAGGACCAGGTCCTGGAACAGGTGATTTTTTCGCAAATAGCTTAGAGGATGTAACGACAAGAGCTTGTTATTTTGATGATGAGTATGTGTTCTCGATTGATGGAAGTTTTAGTAATATTTTAGGATCTGAAACTTGGCTTGAGGGATGGCAAGGCGCTTCACCTGATCAATGCGGAACACCAGTTGCACCGCATAATGGATCCGGCGCAGCTACTTACATATTCGATGAAGGTGCAGGTACCATTACTCTTAACGGTATTGGTGCTTATTTGGGATTACCTAAAGTAGTAAATGGGGGGGAATTACCGAACGTTCCTGTTCCATCATCTATTACGTATAATGTTACACTTTCTAATGGTAACAACAGAATGGAAGTAATAATTGATATTGGTGGAGCCTTTTGGACCTATCAACTTATAAGAGAAACACCATTGATTGCTGGAACTTGGAGACTTGCGCCAGAAGCAGGAGCCTTTAAGGTAGGACCAGGTCCTGGAACAGGTGATTTTTTCGCAAATAGTTTAGAGGATATAACAACTAGAGCTTGCTATTTTGATGATGAGTATATATTCGCTACTGACGGAAGTTTTAATAATGTTTTAGGATCTGAAACTTGGTTGGAAGGTTGGCAAGGAGTGACATCAGATCAATGTGGAACACCAGTTTCTCCACATGATGGATCTGGACCTGCTTCATATACTTTTAATGAAGGATCGGGTGTAATTACGCTAAATGGTGCGGGTGCTTACTTGGGATTACCTAAAGTAGTCAATGGAGGAGAACTACCAAACGTACCGGTTCCGACATCGATCACATATAATGTTACCCTTATGGATAGCAATAATACTATGGAGGTAACAATAGATATAGGAGGAGCATATTGGACTTATAAACTCATTAGATGAGTTTTATTTATAGAATCCTTAGATGATCGACGATAATAAAAAATTAAATAGATGAAAAAATTAAAATATAATTTAGGAATTTTTATACTGCTGGCTTTTTTGTTTGGTAGCTGTCAAGAAGATGATGTGCCCGTAGGCGAAATTATTACCCCATCTAATATACAAGTAACGGTGGATATTGTAGGAGCAGATGCTAGCAATCCAAATGGAGATGGAAGTGGTACAGTAAATTTTAGTGCAACAGCCGATAACGCCATTACATATACGTATGTTTTTAATGGAACAGCAGAATCATCTCCATCCGGAACTAAATCATATGATTTTTCTGTTACAGGTTTAAGTACCTATACTGTGACCGTTATAGCGGTAGGAACCGGAGGAGTATCATCTAGTACTTCTGTAGAAGTAGATGTATTGGTATTGTATGAGCCACCAGTAGAGTTAATAACGATGTTAACGACAGGGTCTTGGAGAATCAAAAGCGAGGCTCCAGGGCATTTTGGTCTGGGAGCTGTAGGAGATACAGAACCTTCAGGTTTCTTTGCAGCACCACCGAATGATAAAGCAACTGTGGGTATGTATGATGACCGTTATGTTTTTAATGCAGATGGTACATTTACACATATAACAAATATTGAAAATGATGATCCAACTGAAGATCCATCTGGAACCGTATTCGGAAGAGTTAATTTAATTGATGAATTAGGAGCGCATAGTATAGATCCTAATGGCGCAGATATAGAAAACTATCCATTAGATGACTATTCAACTTCTTGGTCTGTTAGTGCTCCAGGAGGGGTAGAAACTCTAAACTTATCAGGAATAGGTTTTATTGGTTATTACGTAGGTGGTAATCATAGTTATGAACTCTTTAGGTTTGCAGATCAGCCTGCAAATGAACTAATTCTTAGAACTACAGATGGAAATAATGAGTTTGATTGGTGGTTTATAATAACCTCAGAAGAACCTGGTGGGACCGATGATATTGCGGAGCCGCCTTTCGATACACTAGTTTGGGCAGATGAGTTTGATACTGCTGGAGCTCCTAGTACAACAAATTGGACATATGATATAGGTACAGGAGATAATGGATGGGGAAATGGAGAGTCTCAATCTTATACAGATGATTCCAGCAATGTGATTGTAGAAGATGGTTTGCTGAAGATTACTGCTAGAGCTGAGAATGGAGGATATACGTCTGCTAGAATAAAAACTCAAGACCTATTTTCATTTACTTATGGAAAGGTGGATGTTCGTGCTAAATTACCAACAGGCGGAGGTACTTGGCCGGCTATATGGATGTTAGGTTCAAATATTACAGAAGTAGGTTGGCCCAATTGTGGAGAGATTGATATTATGGAACACGTTGGAAACAATCAGGACGTAGTATCCAGTGCGCTTCATTTTCCTGGAAATAACGGAGGCAATGCGATTTTTGAAGAAACCAACGTTGCAGGAGCATCGACAGATTTTCATGTATATAGCGTAGAATGGTCATCAACAGAAATTGTCTTTTCTATTGATGATACACCATATCACACATTTCCTTATGCTAATAATTTACCATTTTATAATAATGATTTCTTCCTGATACTTAATGTAGCAATGGGAGGAACTTTTGGAGGAGCCATAGATCCTTCATTCACTGAGTCTACTATGGAAATTGATTATGTAA
This sequence comes from Aquimarina sp. BL5, assembly GCF_003443675.1. Classification (NCBI taxonomy): domain Bacteria; kingdom Pseudomonadati; phylum Bacteroidota; class Flavobacteriia; order Flavobacteriales; family Flavobacteriaceae; genus Aquimarina; species Aquimarina sp. BL5. Next base: position 5,877,444 of record NZ_CP031963.1, read on the forward strand.
GAGTTTATCAATAGGTATACACTTAGTTTTTAAATTGTTTTTATTTTTTGGAAGGCTATTTACCACAGATAGCCTTCCTAATAAACATTCACATTACTTTAAATAATAGTTTAGATCATTTATAATGAAAAAGAATTATATCATATGTATTGGAATTCTATGCGGCTTTTTATCAATAAGTTGTAATACGTCTTCAGAAGAGATAAATGACATAACGACTAATACAGTAACCACTAATAATGGTTTGGATGAAACAATAGAATCAAAGGTAGATTCGCTTCTTGCTATCATGACTATTGAAGAAAAAATAGGGCAAATGAATCAGTATAATGGTTTTTGGGATTTAACAGGCCCTCAGCCCAAAGAAGGAGCAGCCGCTAAAAAATACGAACATTTACGTAAAGGTTGGGTTGGATCCATGCTTAACGTTAGAGGTGTTAAAGATGTAAAAGCGGTGCAAAAAATTGCAGTAGAAGAATCAAGATTAGGTATTCCTTTAATCATTGGCTTCGATGTTATTCACGGATATAAAACAATGAGCCCAATTCCACTAGCGGAATCTGCAAGTTGGGATATGGCTGCTATAAAAAAATCCGCTGAGGTTGCTGCTTTAGAGGCTTCTGCTGCAGGGATTAATTGGACATTTGCACCTATGATTGATGTATCTAGGGATGCCAGATGGGGAAGAGTTATGGAAGGTGGAGGAGAAGATCCTTTTTTAGGCGCTAAAATAGGCGTTGCAAGAATACAAGGTTTTCAAGGGGAAGATCTTTCTGCAAATAATACAATAGCGGCCTGTGCAAAACATTTTGCAGGATATGGTTTTTCTGAAGCAGGAAAAGATTATAATACAGTAGATATAGGAACTTCTACTTTGAATAATATTGTTTTTCCACCTTTTATAGCTGCAAATAAAGCGGGTGTAAAAACTTTTATGAATTCTTTTAATGTACTAAATGGAATACCAGCAACAGCTAATAAAATGTTGCAAAGGGATGTTCTTAAAGGTGATTGGGGATTTAACGGTTTTATCGTTTCTGATTGGGGGTCGATAACCGAGATGATTGCTCACGGGTATGCAAAGGACGGAAAAAGTGCAGCAGAAATGGCTGCCAATGCCGGATCAGATATGGATATGGAATCTTATCTATATGTAGAGCATTTAGCTAATTTGGTTAATGAAGGAAAAGTAGAAGAACGTTTGATAGAAGATTCAGCAAGAAGGATTCTTAGGGTAAAATATGAACTTGGTTTATTTGAGAATCCTTATAAATATTGTGATGAGAATAGAGAAAAATCTGTTATTGGTAGTAAAGCAAACAAAGAAGCGGTATTAGATGTCGCCAAAAAATCTATTGTGCTTCTTAAAAACAATAATAAACTACTTCCTCTTAAAAAAGAAGGACAGAAAATAGCACTGATTGGCGCATTGGCGAGTGATAAAAATAGCCCTTTAGGAAGTTGGAGAATCGCTGCTGACGATAATACTGCTATTTCTGTTTTAGAAGGGATGCAACAGTATAAAGGTAATTCATTAGTATATGCTAAAGGAACAGATGTCTCAATTGGTAATACTGCATTTGTAACAGAAACTAAAATTAATACTAAGGATAAAAGCGAATTCGGAAAAGCTATTAAAGTGGCTAAAGAAGCGGATGTAGTAGTGATGGTTTTAGGAGAAATAGGTTTTCAAAGTGGAGAAGGACGAAGTAGAACAAAATTAGATTTACCAGGAGTACAACAAGAACTATTGGAAGAAGTTTTTAAGGTAAATAGTAATATTGTTCTGGTCTTAAATAATGGCAGACCGTTAGCAATACCTTGGGCTGATGCCCATATTCCATCAATCGTCGAAGCGTGGCAATTAGGATCTCAAAGTGGAAATGCTATCGCACAAGTTTTATATGGGGATTATAACCCTAGTGGAAAATTACCCATGTCTTTTCCTAGAAATGTAGGTCAAGTACCAATTTATTACAATCATAAAAGTACAGGAAGACCTACAGAACCAGCTCCAGATATAGTTTTTTGGTCGCACTATTCTGATCAGGAAAACACACCATTATATGCTTTTGGACATGGATTGAGTTATACTAATTTTGAGTATAATAATTTGAAAATAAAACCAAAGAATACTTCTGCTAATAATCCGAAAATAACTGTGTCAATCGATATTACTAATTCTGGAGATTATGAAGGTAAAGAAGTGGTTCAATTATATATTAGAGATCTTTTCGCTAGTGTAACGAGACCAGTTAAAGAGTTAAAAGGTTTTGAAATGATTTCATTGAAGCCGGGAAAGACTAAAACGGTAAGTTTTGAATTAAATAAAGAAACTTTAGGGTTTTATAATAATGAGGATCAATGGATTGTTGAACAAGGAGAATTTGAAGTATTTGTTGGTGGAAGTTCTGATAAAACGATAACCTCTAATTTTGAATTGAAATAAATTGAAAAAACTCTTAACCTATATCATTCTTTCATTACTCTTTTTTTCTTGTGAGGATTCAAGTTCAATTATCTGGGAGGATAATTTTGATGAGACTAGATTAAATGAATCCTATTGGAATTATCAATTAGGAGATGGTTGTCCAGATTTATGTGGTTGGGGTAATAATGAAAGACAGATATATACTAAAGAGAATGCTAGACTTGAACGAGGGAACTTAATAATAACCGCAACAAAGGAGAATGATGTATATAAGTCTAGTAGAATAACTACTAAGAACAAGATAGAGTTTCAATATGGAACTATAGAAGTTAGGGCAAAATTGCCTACAGGACACGGTTTATGGCCAGCGATATGGATGCTCGGGTCAAATATAGATGATAGAGGTTGGCCGGACTGTGGAGAAATAGATATTATGGAATATGTGGGCAAAGAGCCCCATATTATTTATAATTCATTGCATACTAGACAGAGTTTTGGTAATACTATTAATTCTAGGAAAACATTAATAGAGAACGTAGAAGAAGGTTTTCATTCCTATAAATCAATATGGACAAAGGACAAAATAGAGTTTTATATAGATAATAAACTGGTTTATACATTTTCTCCAGAAATAAAAAATGACAAAACTTGGCCTTTTAATCAGCCTTTTTATATAATTATTAACCTTGCCATTGGCGGTAACTTTGGGGGTCCAGAAGTCGATGATACAATCTTTCCAAAGCAATTGGAGATTGATTATATCAAAATCTGGAAATAAATACCGTCATAATAAGGAATATTAAATTCAGCTCTACCCTTGATTTTGGCTTAGTATATATTCATTATACAACCAAAATCAAATTTAAGATGATGATATTTTATAAATATCACACATAGAAATGGATAATTGAAATATTTAGTGTTTCTAATTATCAAAACTACTTGGGAAAAACATATTTGATGTTCAGATTGTTAGGTTGAAACAATTTTGAATGTAGGGAAATAGTAATGCTGTATGTAGCAAAACACATAGAGCTAAGGATTGCTTATATGATTTTTTTAAAAATAACTTAATTACACAAACCATTTTAATGATGAAAACAAAAGTATTCTTAAAAACCGAACCAAAAACTAGTAGTATTCTTAAACTCTTTTGCTTATTATTATTTTTTAGTATTACAGTAAAAGCACAGACCTTACCTTATGAAATATCTAATACTTCAGAATACCCAGATGATGAGGTTTTTATTGCGATAGTAGGTATTACAGATGGTCACGTATGGGTTGATCCCGTAAATGGTCAAGTTAACAATATGGATTCTTCAATTAATACTGTTCAAGGTCCAGTTATTGACGGAAATCAAGGCCCTGGACTCGATGGGAAATATGCAAATTGCTTTCGTAAACTAAGTGATATACCAAATAAAACAATTCAGATACCTAAAATAGCTGGATGTCGAATAATGATTTCATTTAAGAGTCAGTTGTATTTATACTTTTTTGGACATTCTGGGTCTCCTAGTGGATATGCTGCTCCCAATTTAGCGAACCCAACGGATCCTAATCAAGGTATTAAATTTGAATTGATAGAATTAACCTTTAATGATTTTGGTCTTTGGTGTAATACATCTAGAGTAGATGCATATCAATATCCTATGGGATTAGAAGTTTGGGGAGATGATTTTTATAAAAAAGTAGGAGAATTAAAGAAACATAATGAGATTTTAGATCAATGGCAGAGCACGGCTCCAAGTGAGTTCAAAAGCTTATTAAACACAACGGATGGTTCAATTCATTTTCCAACGAAGGTTGCATCATTTCCAAGAAATTTTATGGATGGTTATATTAATGAAATCTGGTCTAAATATTCGAGTCAGGAATTAGCATTTACATCAGATGCAGGTATCTGGAGAGGAAGTGTACAAGGAGCCAATTTTGTGTTTAGAAGAGATAGTGACGGCCAGATAGGAACTATTTTTGGCAAGCCAACAACTTTAGAGGCTATGGAAGGTAGTGGGGTTATGGCATCAGGAGATCGGTGGGATTTAGTAGTTCAGTCTCAAATGGTAGCGGCAATTACAAGACATGCTGTTGATTTAAATTTGCCTTCAGGAACTTTGCAAGACTTTGGGGATACTTCTAAATATTACCAAACCTGGCCTTATAATTGGTATTCTAAATTTTTCCATCAAACGGTTATCAGCTTCGAAAGCCAAACATATACGTTTGCTTACGATGATGTTTATAATCAGTCGGCAACAATCCATACGCCAAACCCAAGAAATATAAAAATCACCTTAGGTGGAATCGATGGAGATTCAAATCCTAATGATTCTGCTGTAACGTTGTATCTGGATTGCTCTTATTCAGGAACTGCTGTAGGTCTTTCTGAAGGAAGTTATACAAAGGCTCAACTTGCTGCCTTAGGAATACCTAATGATATGGTGTCTTCTTTGCGCGTAAATCCAGGATACAAAGCAACATTATATTGGGATGATAATTTTACAGGAGCTAGCTTGGAAAAAACATCAGATGATAGTTGCTTAACCAATGATGGTAATTGGAATGATGAGATGACCTCTATACTTGTGTCAAAAACTGATAATGATGGATCTAGTCTGCTAATTGAAGCGGAAAATTTTTCTGCTATGAATGGAGTTCAGGTAGAACCATGTATAGAAGGAGGTGAAAATGTTGGGTATATTGATAATGGAGATTGGATGGCGTATGCTAATATCAATTTTCCTACTTCAGGTAATTACCTGATAGAATATCGAGTTGCTAGTTTAGTAAATGGAGCTAAATTATCAGCTGATCTAAATGCAGGAACCATTGCGCTAGGGGAAGTGAGTGTACCAAATACTGGTGGATGGCAAAATTGGACTACAGTTTCCCATTTAGTTAACGTAAATGCTGGGACATATCCTTTTGGTATTTATGCCGTATCGGGAGGTTGGAACATTAACTGGATTAAAATAACAGATCAAAATACACAAAGACTTAATGAAATTGATAAAGTTAAAGTAGGTAACCTAAAAATAAAAGCATACCCAAATCCAGCAACATACCAATTAAATATTTATGGAGTTATCAGTGAATCAAATCTACTTATAGTTGATATTTCCGGTAAAATAATCAAAAAAATACAGGCTCCAAAAAGTAATGATGTCATAAAAATTGATGTGAGTTCATTGCAATCAGGAACATATTTTATTAAAACATATCAAAACAATACTTGGAAAATTTCAAGGTTTATTAAAAAGTAAAACTATCTAACACAAACTAAAAATTTTAATTATGAAAAAGGGCTTATTTTTTAAAGCTATTACAGTTTGCATTATTCTTATTTTTTCAAATGAAATAGGATACTCACAATGTTCAGAACTCATATTTAATGATGAGTTCTCTGGTAATTCAGTAGATCTTACTAAATGGAGTTTTGATAATGGAGATGGATGTCCTACGCTCTGCGGCTGGGGTAATGCCGAGGAACAATGGTATCAACCAGAGAACACCACCGTGCAAAACGGGAATTTGATAATTACCACTAAAAATGAATCAGCAGGAGGTAAGCAATTTACTTCTTCAAAGTTAATTACATCTGGTAAATTTAATTCTAAATATGGTCGATATGAAGCTAGTATAAAATTGCCTTCTGCAGGAGGAATTTGGCCTGCATTCTGGATGTTACCAGAAAATGGAAGTTGGCCTTTTACTGGTGAAATTGATATTATGGAATCTCAACATAAAAACCCAGAAAGTATTGGAGGTACTGTTCATTATTCTAATGGAGGCTGGCAATATAATGGAAGAGAATTCAATGCAGGATTAGATCTTTCGGCAGGGTTTCATGAATATGCAGTAGAATGGGAGCCATCAGAAATACGCTGGTATGTAGATGACCAATTATATCATACCGTTACTCCAGCGAATACGGTAGATCCTTGGCCATTTAGCGAAGGAGATTGGTATCTTATTCTTAATGTAGCAGTTGGCGGTCCAGGAACCCCGTATACTGGAAATATCCAACCTACACCGGCAGATTATCCTACACAAATGGAGGTTGATTATGTTAGAGTGTATAGTGGTACTTTTAATACACAACTTATTGGTGACAATAGTGTATATGAAGGCGAAACTGGTAAGTCTTATACCATTACGCCAATAGAAGGAGCATCTTATAGTTGGACAGTACCTAACGGTGCTAGTATTATTTCTGGCCAAGGAACAAATACTATCTTAGTTGACTGGGGTATCACAGAAGGAGATGTGAAAGTTGTGGTAAATGTTCCAGAATGTGGTATCAATGAATTTAAGATGAGTGTTTCTGTTAATCTGGTTAAAACATTAGAATATGTTTTTGAGGATTTTGAAGGAAATAGAAACTTAACATATACTTCCACTACAGATGGAGCATTAAGTGAATCTGTTGCAAATCCAGGAGGGAATAGTAACAACAGTTCCTCAATTGTAGGGAGATATGTCCGAGCTACTGGTGCGCAATATGATGGTTTGTACATGACTACTACTAATATCGGTAATGCTTTGGAATACACTTCAGGAGAAAAGTCCATTTGGTTAGATGTATATAGTGATGCGCCAATAGGAACAGAGTTTATTCTACAGATAGAGGATAGTTCACTTTCGTCTGGAGATTGGCCATCAGGTCGTCATAGTAGATATAGTGCTAAAACGATTTCTCAGAATCAATGGGAAACTTTAGAATTTGAGTTGCTGGATAGACCAGATGCCAGTGTTGGAGCTTTGGATGTAGATCAATTCGTTTTATTAATTGATCCAGATAGTTATACAGGACATACGGTATATATTGATAATATGAGGAAAATGGATGCACCCTACCCTACTTTATTAGAAGAAATTATTATAGCTGATTATGACGGAATCAATCAATTAGAATTGTTTTTTGAAAATGGAGAGTATACTCCAAATGTTACCAATCCAACTCCAAATGATATCAATAATAGTGCAAAGGTAGCTAGGTACGAAAGAGGAACTTTTGAATTATATGATGTTGTTAGTTTTAATACGAATGCTATAGAAGATTCAAGTCCTTTTATAGATGGAGACAATATCTTTTTTATGGATGTTTATACATCTGCGCCGGTAGGAACTGAGATTTCTTTGAGTTTAGAAAACAGTGAGGGATCAGATAGTGATTTTCCTGCAGGAAGAAATAGTCAATATGCTAGTGTAGTAAAAGAACAGGATCAATGGCATACAATAGCATTTAGTTATACTACATCGCCAGATTCAGGGACATCTAACTTATCTATTAATGAGATTTCAATTCTTTTTGACCCTAATTCTAATACATCCGAAACATATTATTTTGATAACTTGAGATACGGGATTACTAAATATCCACCGTCTTATGAATTTTCTGAAATGATTCATAATTACAATGGAGTAAATAATCTTTCATTAAATAATACTACTACAGGTAATTATATAGAAAATGTAGGTAATCCCGGAACAAATGAAGTAAACAACTCATCCCAAGCCGCAAGCTATGTAAGGGATAATACAGAGCTATACGATGTTTTATTTTTTGACACCGATTTTATTAATGATGCTAGTGCTTATGTTTCTGAAGATAAGAGATTTGCAATGGATGTATATACAAGTGCACCAGTTGGAACAGTTATTAGCTGGCAATTAGAAGCAAGTTCATTGTCTACACCTAATAATTATCCATCCGGTCGGCATAGTGTTTATCAAGCAACAGTAAAAGAACAAAATAATTGGCATACATTAGAGTTTATTCTTACAGGAACTCCAGACTTAATAGTTAGTGATGCCCAAATAGATACCGTTGTATTTTTATTTGACCCTAACAGCGATAGCGGCGATACATTTTATATAGATAACCTAAGATCTTTAACAAAAGAAGAGGTTACGCAAACTCCAGTTTTATCTTCAATAATTGTTTCTCCCAATAATGTCGAAATTAATCAGGGGGAAACAGTACAGTTTAGTGCACAAGGTTTTGATCAGAATGGAGAGCCATTTAATACTGATTTTAGTTGGACAACTACAGGAGGTTCTATAGACGCTAATGGTTTGTTTATAGGTTCAGATATTGGAGTCTATAGTATTACTGCGTCCAGTGGATCAGTTTCTGACGTAGCATCTATAACGGTAAATGAAAATACTAATTCATTTGAAACTATTCCTGGAACAATACAAGCTGAGGATTATAAAGAAGGAGGAGAAGGAGTAGGGTATCATGATCTTACTTCCGGAAATACTGGAGGTGCTTATCGACAGGATAATGTAGATATAGAGAATACGGGAGATATTCTTGGTGGATCATACAATGTTGGTTGGATTGGAGCCAGTGAGTGGTTGGCATATAATATAAATGCTACTGCTTCTAACAATAGTTATGATATCGACTTCCGTGTAGCCTCCCCTAATGGCAATGGTAAATTTCATTTAGAGCTGAATGGAATTGCCATTACGGAAGTGATATCTGTACCTAATACAGGAGCTTGGCAGGAGTATGAAACGGTTTCAGTGACCGGAATTTCAATAAGTAGTGGAAATCACGAATTACGCATTGTTTTTGATTCGAATGGTCTGAACATCAATTTTATAGAGTTCAGAGCTTCAGAAGGTACTACCATTAATAATTGTAATGGATTGGCAGCGAATAGCCAATATAGCTATGAAGTATCATCAGATACTACAAACCCTACAATAACTTTTGTTCCAGAAATTACTGGAGTGGGAGATAATGTTTGTATTCTGTATTATAGTACTTCTGCGACCGGACCATATCCAGGGTATCTGGTTACTCCAAATGTTCCATTTCAGATTAATGCGAATTCCGGAGATCAGATTAGTTTTTATTATACGTATAGTTTGCCAACCGGGGGAGAGAATAATACAGCGAACGCAAAGAATGATTTTATAGTAGGTTCGTGTAATGAAAATAGATCACAGGGATTGAATGATTTTATTTCAGAATCAGAAGTGTTCGTATTTCCAAACCCAATATCGGATGTAGCACAAATTATATTGCCTGTAAAACATCAATATTTTAGATATAGAATAGTAGATATTTCGGGTAAGGTAATTGTTGACCAGTCAATAGATAAAAAGCAACAAAAAATAGAACTAGATCTAAGTCAAAAAGAAACTGGATTATATTTCCTAAAGCTATATGGTAACTCCTCCACACAAAGTTTTAAATTATTAAAGAAATAGAAATTATTTTAAGACAGGATAAAAAACATAAAACGGCTACACTATTAAAGTGTAGCCGTTTTGTTTTTATATAATTTTTTAAAACAAAAAAGTCTTACTTAAAAAAGTAAGACTTTTTGTGAGCCCGATAGGATTCGAACCTATGACCGCCTCCTTAGAAGGGAGGTGCTCTATCCAGCTGAGCTACGAGCCCGTAACTCTATTATTGTCGGGGTGGCAGGATTCGAACCTGCGACCTCCGCGTCCCAAACGCGGCGCGATAACCGGGCTACGCTACACCCCGAAGTGTAACTATTCAAAAATTTCGACACTTCTTAAAAATCAAGAATTATTGAAATAATTGCGGAGAGACAGGGATTCGAACCCTGGCAACACTTACGCGTTGACAGATTAGCAATCTGCTCCATTACCACTCTGGCACCTCTCCTAAATTCAAAAAAATGTTATGAACTCCACATTAATATCTCAAATGCGGATGCAAATGTAGCTTTTATGAGACTACAATGCAACATTTTTTTATCATTATTTTCGTTTTATATAGGTTGTGTTTTTAAAAAGTTGAAAATCAGTTTTTTCATTCTAAAAAAAATCTGCAAAAAATTTAAGAGAGGCATAAAGCTTCTTAAAAATACACGTTTCAATCAAGAATCATATATTTGTGTTACTTGACCTAATTATAAACGTTATGTACTCAGATAAAAAATCATTTACAATGAAAAATAAGCACCTTCTTCTATTTATAGTTTTTATAAGTATATGCTCATATGCTCAGAAACCAGTTCTTTCTGAAGAATTTAATTTCAAAATTGGAGAAAAGTATAAAAGAATTAAAAGCTCTAACTCATATTATGTTGCTTCTGGAGATAGAATGGTTGCTATTAAAAAAGGTAGAAATGATATGACCATTCAACGTTTTTCTTTAGAAGACCTTAAAGAAGATGTGAAAAAGAGGCAGGTGATCGAAGATAAAGGAGATTTCCAGACAGTAATGAATCTCAATGGAAAAGCAGTGGTGTTTTATACAGTAAAGGATAAAGCATATGCTCAAAAAGTTTCACTTACGGGTATTATAGCAGAGAAACCAGTTTTGGTGGGTAGTGATAAGGATAATATCAACAATGATGTAGGTTTTAAAAGTACATATGGTTTTGATGCAGGTGGGCGAATAAACAAGTTTGTTTTCAAAAAATCATTTGATGGAACGAAGTTATTAGTATTGTTTAGGGTAAAAACAGCTAATGATAAAGCAGATAAAATCGGAATCAAGGTATATGATTCAAGTTTAAAATTACTTTGGAGTCGAAAAGTAAAATTACCATATTCAAGTAAGTCATTAGAAAATGAAGATTTTGCCATTGATAACGAGGGAAGTTTTTATATGACTGCTTCAGTATTTAATTCACAAGCAGAGGAAAAGAATAAGTTAGATTATACGTATAGAACAGAAGTTTTTAAAATAAAAGAAAGCCCTAAGGAGATTGTTCAAAGTAAAATAGAATTACCGGGTAAATCGATTATGGATGCTGTCATAGGTTTAGATAAGCAGGGAAAAGTAAGAGTTTCTGGGTTTTACGTAAATAATGATAATAAACTGGAAGCTACGGGTCTATTTTCTGCTAGTCTAGATGAAACTGGTCTTATTAGTTCTGTTTTAAAAAATGATATTCCTGAAGAAATAGCTCAGCAGTATGCACTAAAAAGAGAAGAACGCATTAATGAAGGTACTCAGGATGAAAAGGATAAAAAAGATTTTGAAAGTTTAAAAGTTAATGATGTGGTGTATAATGAAGATGGAAGTACAGTAATCCTTGGAGAACAGCGATATGTAGAATCTTTTACCACATCAAGTTCTTCAGGTTCAAGAACGACTTACAAATATTTTTATAGAGATGTAATTGCTTCTAAACTTTCTCCGGAGGGAGCTGTAAAATGGTTTCATAGGTTGCCTAAATATCAAACAGGAGCCAGAGGAAAAAGGAGTATGTCATATATTAATTTTAAAAATGCAGGTAAACATTATCTATTTCATATAGATGACTTCACGAATTTAAAAAGATCTTTTGATGAATATCCTACAAGATATTTTGATGGTAAAAAAGAGTTCTTATACCTAACTTCCTATACAATAGATGATACTAGTGGAGAAGTAACCAAAGATCCTATTCTTACGGGAAGTGATATTAGAAATTCTCGTTTAGACAATCTAGAAGTTTATAAAGTAGCTACACTGTCTAATCAGGATATGATTTTTGAGGCATATGATGGTAAGAAGAATAATCTGTTACTTAGAGTTTCTCTAGTTAAATAATAATTTTCCTCACTGTTTTAATTAAAGTAATAAATCCTGCCCTAAAAGGGTGGGGTAATTCTATCGTAATATCTTCACTTTTGCAATTGTAATTTTTCTAAAAACGTTTAAGTTTATTAATTGAGACACAGAAAATATGAAGAATTCTATTTTGTTACTACTAATTGGCGCATTATGATGTTACATATCCAATATTAGGTCTTGAAAAAAATGAAATTAGTTTTCGTGACGTAACTAGTTGATTAAGAGGTTTGTGATAAATTTTTTTTTGAGAAAATGATTAATCATAGAGAGGCAAAAAACACAAGTTTTTTCTTAGTTGATATATGTCTTTGATTATAAATATATAGATTGTTATATTTGCACGAAATTTACGCTAAAAGAAAAGTTAATTTTGTTATTATTGGGTTTTTTGTCGATTATTTTTTGGGTTTTGTAGTAAAGAGTGTTTTGTTTTTGTAACGATTGAAAAATAATCCTTAGAGAATTTTGACAGTTAATTGTTTTGATGCGCTGCCTCAAAAATCTAATGTAGAAGTTATGTTATACATTCAGGATTTTGAGATAGGAGATATCGGAATCAGAGCTTCACTGACAAGTGAAATTTCTAAAAAAAATAAAAATGATATAGTAACATTTGTCTTCTGTTTGACACTAACAGATAATACGTATGTTTTAAATGGAAAATTTACTTATAAAGAAAGGCTGTTTTGAAAGACATCCTCTTTTTTTTGAATAAAAATTAGCAGTGATAAAATTCAATAAAAAAATATACGAACCAATTAGATTTATTAATCAACGATTAAATTTTTTAAAATTACATTATGAAAAAACTATTATTATTATTATTAATTACCTGCACAACGCTATCTGCCCAATTAAAAGTAGGTAATATTGATCTTGATTTTGGCGAAACAATAACTTCTGAAGATGGCGATGTTATTCAGATTGCTGGAGAAAAAGAAGGTGTTGTGTATGCATTAGCAAGGAAAAAAAAGAGCTATTTCTTACAAACTTTTGATGCTTCCACAAAAGCATTTCAAAATAGTACATTACTTGAGTTTGATAAAATAGATGGTAATAAATTACAGGTAGAAGATTTGGCTATTGTAGGGAAGAAAATATTTTTAATGCTTTCGTATTATGATAAAAAAGCTAAAACCAATAATTTTTTAGCAAAAGAAGTTTCAGGAAATGAAATCGTAAATACAACCACAGTGTTATCTGTTCCTGTTGAAGGGAAAAAGAAGAAGGGGTCTTTTGTGTTTACTTCATCCTATGATGATTTTAATTATTTAATAGCACACGTTGGTATTAATTCTAAAAAAGAACAATTGAAATACACGGTAACGCTTTTGGATGATGCGTTAACCTCTGTTCTAAGTGATAGCTATGAAGTTGTATTTGAAGAAAAGAACAGACAATATTTTGATTTTTCTGATGTTCAGGTTAATGAACATGGAGATGTGTTAATTGCGACTACAGAAAGTTATAGAGATAAGAAAAAGAAAACAAGTATCAATAATATTACGATACATGCATATTTAGCAAAAAACAGTTACGAAAAACAAGTAACTAATGTTATTCTGGAAGGTAAACGAGCATTAAGTTGCGGCTTAATAGAGACAAAGGATAATACACTTCATGCAATAGGTTTTTATTCTGATTTAAAGAAAAGCGGTAAAGCAGAATCTACTGTAGAAGGTATGTATGATGTGATTTTTGACTATAGTACAGGAGAAGTGGTTAAAAAAACCTTTAATGACTTTACTGTCGCAGTTAAAGAACAGTTAATTGGAGAAAGACGCGCTAAGAAAGGGAAGGACTTAAAACCTTACTATCGAAATATTGCTTTTGTAGAAAGGGATAATGGAGGTGTAATTGTTCTTTCAGAATATAAATTAATAGTAGAAGGTAGAGCTAGCGGTATAGGACCGATGAGAATAACACCTTATACATATATTGCAAATGAAATAATAGTAACAGCTTTGAACAAAGATGGTACGTTAGATTGGAGCAATGTAATTCCTAAAGAACAACAAGTTGTGGTTTCTGAATTAGGTTTTTCTATTGGTTTTTGGGGCGCTTCTGGAGGAGTTTCAGTTTCTGCGGGACTATATTTTCCATTAACGATATTGGGTAATGGACCAGAGTACTTGAGTGCGATACCAATTTATCATAATGGACAATTAACAGTAGTGGTTAACGATGATCCTAAAAATATTGGTGTAACTAAAATCGATGACGTAAAAAAGGCAAAAAATTATACTAAAATGATACCTGTAGTTTTTTCTTTTAATGAAGAAACTGGAGAGATATCTAGAACAGATCCAGACGAATTTGAAAAGAAACAAATAGTAGTAAAGCCTGCTACAAAGTTTAGAGAGAGTACGAATACATATTGGATTTATGGAGGTAGTAGAGAAGGAAGTTCTTTAGGGAAATTAATTTTAAACTAGTTTTCTAGAATATTTTGTAAAAGGTTAAATAAAAAAGCTTAGGTCATTTTCCTAAGCTTTTTTAGTATATGTATTTATAAGAAATTATACTAAGACATACTCTCTTCCATTTCCACTAATTTGGCAACACTTCGTAAAATATGTTTGTGCTTTTTAACAAATGGATTTGTTTTGTCCCATACATATCCGGCTAGTACCGCACATATTTGTTCTTTAAAAACAGGGTTCTCGTTTTTATGAAAAATAATCTTTTGTAAATTTCCAGTATACCATTCTTTTACATAGGTAGAAAAAACTTCTACACCATCTTTTATGTAATCAACAAAATCAACTTGCCAATCAACCTCTTGGCTGTTTAATTGTTTTACAGCTAATTTGGCAGCCAATAAGCCTGTTTCTGTAGCAAATGATACTCCAGATGAGAATACTGGATCCAAAAACTCAGCACTGTTTCCTGTAAGAACAAAACCATCTCCAAACAATTTAGTAACATTTTTAGAAATATTTTCTACTTTATAAGGATCGAATAAATAAGGAAGATCTTTAAATTGCTTATAATAATAAGGGGAAGTTTTCATCATCTCTTCGAGCACTTCTGTTGTATTTCCTTTAAATTTGTTAATCCATTCCATCGGTCCAACAAAGCCAATGCTCGTATTCCCATTAGAAAAAGGAATGTACCAAAACCAAACTTCGGTCTCAATAATTTCAAAAGTTATTAAAGTTCCTTCAGTTCCTTCGGGACGATTAATGTCTTTTACCTGTGTGAAAATTGATCCGTGTTCAGCAATTTTTGGAGCAGCTTCTAAGCCTAGTTGACGCGCAATTACACGTCCAAAACCACTAGAGTCTATAATAAATTTGGCTTCGATTTCACTTTCTGAACCATCTTTGTGTTTGACAGTAGTTAAAGAATCAGTTCCGTTAAATTCTACATTTGTAACTTCGGTTTCAAAATCAACGCTAACACCTTGCTTAATAGCTTCGTCTATTAAAGTTTTGTCAAAATGGTCTCTCGGTACTTGCCAGGTCCAGTTCCAACCCTCTCCATATTTTTTACTGAAGTCAAAACACCCATGTACTCCGTCTTTGATGAATCGGGCACCGTGTTTTTTTTCATACCCTTGTTTCATAAGGCAGTCAAGAAGACCGGCTTCTTTGAAATTATCCATGCATCTGGGTATCAAACTTTCTCCAACCTGAAAGCGGGGGAATTTGGTTTTTTCAACTACCTTAACATTTACCCCCTGCTTGTTAAGATAAGCAGCACTCACACTGCCTGACGGACCAGCGCCAATAACCAGTACATCTACATTTTCTTTTTTCATAATTTTCAAAGGTATATTAAATACGTTACATTTGCCCTCTGTAAAAATAAAGAGTAAACTTGAATTTTTTTACAAAAATTGGAAAAAACTTACTAATTCGCGAATGCTAAAACTAAAAGAAAGGTTAGAAATAAAGGATTTTCTCAGCGTAATTTTTAACGATGAGAAGCTTGCCGTAGATGAATCAATAGTTAAAAGAGTTGATGATAGTTTTAAATTTTTAGAAAAGTTTTCTCAAAATAAAGTCATCTATGGAGTAAATACGGGATTCGGGCCAATGGCTCAATATAAGATTGATGACAAGGATAGAATAGAACTACAGTTTAACTTGATCAGAAGTCATTCTTCCGGAACAGGAAAAGCTATGGAACCTGATTTTGTTAAGGCACTAATGTTAGCTAGACTTAATACATTATCATTAGGTAAATCAGGAGTTAATATATCTGTAATTAATGGTTTAAAAGATCTTATCAATAACGATGTTACACCATTGATTTTTGAACACGGAGGAGTAGGAGCAAGTGGAGATTTAGTGCAATTGGCGCATTTGGCTCTTGTACTGATTGGAGAAGGTGAGGTTTTCTATAAAGGAGAAAGAAGGAATACTGCCGATGTTTTTAAAGAACTAGGGCTTAAACCAATCGAGGTTAAAATTAGAGAAGGATTAGCATTAATGAATGGAACATCCGCAATGACTGGAATAGGTATTGTTAATGTTATTAATGCTCAGAAATTATTAGATTGGTCGATTAGCTGTTCCTCAGCAATAAATGAAATAGTAGAGGCTTATGATGATCATCTTTCAGAAGAATTGAATCATAGCAAGCTCCATTTAGGGCAGCAGGATGTTGCTCGTAAAATGAGAGAGCATTTATCAGATAGTAAACTTACCAGAGACCGCACAGAGCATTTGTATTCTGGTCAAAATGGAGATACTTATTTTAAAGAAAAGGTTCAGGAGTATTACTCACTTCGTTGTGTGCCTCAAATTTTAGGCCCGGTTTGTGACACCATAAAACACGTTGGTAGAATATTAATAGAAGAATTGAATTCTGCAAACGATAATCCTATCATTGATGTAGAAACCGAACATGTGTATCATGGTGGTAACTTTCACGGAGATTATGTTTCTTTAGAAATGGATAAGCTTAAGTTGGTAGTAACCAAATTATCAATGCTTGCAGAACGCCAATTAAACTATCTACTGAATTCTAAACTTAATGATATATTACCTCCTTTTGCTAATTTAGGGAAGCTTGGATTTAATTTCGGAATGCAAGGAATTCAATTCACTGCAGTTTCTACAACAGCTGAAAATCAAATGCTTTCTAATCCAATGTATGTGCATAGCATCCCAAATAATAACGACAATCAAGATATTGTTAGTATGGGTACAAACGCTGCGAATATTACTAAAACGGTTATAGAAAATACATTCGAGGTTTTAGCAATAGAGTTAATGACTATTGTACAAGCATTAGAATATCTTGATTTTGGCGATAAGTTATCAAGCAGAACTCAGAAGCTGGTTGAAGATATCAAAAAAATAGTTCCCCCTTTTACTAAAGACTATATTACATATCCTTTTGTCCAAAAAGTTAAAGACTTTTTGAAAGAAAATGATGCATACTAAATATTTTAAATTAAGATTTAGTTGAAAGCTATATGAAATTATAGATGTTTACTTATGTTTAATTTTAAGCACTAAAAATAAACCTTAAATATAAATATGATGAAAAAAGCACTTTTAATTACACTAGCATTAGTATTTGGTTTACAAATAGTATTTTCTCAAGAACTTGCAAAGGCGCGAGAAGATGGGAAATTTGGGTACATTAATAAAAAAGCGGAGTTTGTAATTCAGCCAAAGTATAAAAAAGCAAATAGTTTTGCAGACGGCGTAGCATTAGTTTTGGATGGTGAAAAATGGGGATATATCAATCCCAATGGAGAATGGCTTCTAGAACCACAGTTTAGAAAAGCTGAAGATTTTAACAGTGGAGTAGCCATGGTTCTTAAAGGCGAAGAATGGATTTATATAGACAAACAAGGCAAGGAGTTATCTTATTCGAATGCTGAAAAACTATATCCTTTTAAAGATGGTGTGGCTTTTGTTAGAGAAGGTAAAATGGTTGGTTTAATGAATCCAAAAGGAGAAATTATTGTAAAACCTACTTATAAAATTATTAAAGGTTTTAGAGGTGGATATGCTAGATTTGCTAATCAATCAGGACTATGGGGAATTATTGATAATAAAGGAAACATTGTAATTAAACCGGAGTACACATTTGTTGGAAACTATGTTAATGGTGTTGTAAGAGCCAAAAAAGGAGAAGAAGTATTTGGTATTGCTTCCGCTAATTCTTTCAATAAAGTTGATGGGGCTACTAAGATTTGGGACTTTAAAGATGGTGGGAAGTATACGATTGCACGTAAAAACGATAAAATAGGATTTGTAGATAAAGAAGGTAAATGGGTTATAGAACCTCAGTTTATAGAGGCAAAAGCATTTAAAAATGGATATGCCTGTGTTTATGATGGTAACAAATGGGGCTTTATTGATACTAATGGTAAAGTGGTTGTTGATTATAAGTATGATGATGTTGATTATTTTGCTGCTAATGGGTTGGCTCCAGTTAAAATGGAAGATTGGGGGTTTGTAAATACAAAAGGAGAATTGGTGATAGAGACCAAGTATGGAATTACTGCTTTTTTAGGTAAAAGAGCTGTGAAAGGATTTATAAATGATTTAGCACGAGTGAAATATAAAAAGAAATGGGGCTTTTTAAAGCCTGATGGAAAGTTGTTAGGTGATAAATGGTTCAAAAATTTAGAACCTTTTATTAAAATTAAATAGAGATTTTGATATACCGACAACATTAGACGATTGTTAAAGTTGTTAGGAATTTTTTAATATTGTTAATTAAATCTTAATTTGGAATAATTGTTGTTTTTATTGAATTCAATAGTTATTAGATCTAAAACCAAAATTGTAAATGAAATACGCCCTTGTTACAGGAGGATCTAGAGGAATAGGAAGAGCAATAGCTGTGAAATTGTCAAAGGAACTAGAGTATCCTATTTTGATTAATTATCAATCTAATGATGCAGCCGCTAATGAAACCAAAAAGTTAATAGAAGATGAAGGTGGTCAGTGTACATTGCTGAAGTTTAATGTCGCTGACTCAGAAAATACGCATCAGGTGCTAGATAGTTGGATAGCAGATAATCCAGATGCAATTATAGAAGTGATTGTTAACAATGCAGGGATAACCAGAGATGGTTTATTTATGTGGATGAAACCAGAAGATTGGCACGATGTTTTAAATATTAGTTTAAACGGTTTTTATAACGTGACAAATCATCTTATTCAGAAAATGTTAACAAACCGCTATGGTCGTATCGTAAATGTTGTTTCCGTTTCTGGAGTAAAAGGAACTGCAGGTCAAGTTAATTATTCTGCGGCTAAAGGAGCGCTGGTAGCAGCCACAAAAGCATTGGCACATGAGGTTGCGAAACGTAAAATTACAGTAAATGCTGTGGCACCAGGTTTTATAAAAACAGATATGACGGCAGAGATGGATGAGAAAGAATTAAAACGTATGATTCCTGTAAATCGTTTCGGGGAAGCAGAAGAAGTAGCTGATTTAGTCGCTTTTTTAGCGTCTAAGAAAGCATCATATATAACAGGGGAAGTCGTTAATATTAATGGAGGAATTTATTCATAACTAATTATGCGAAGAGTAGTTATCACTGGAATGGGAATTTATTCTTGTATTGGTACGAATATTGAAGAAGTTAAGGAGTCCTTGTATCAAGGAAAATCTGGTATCGTTTTCGAGCAATCTCGTAAAGAGTTTGGGTATCGATCTGCGTTGACAGGCACTGTGCCAAAACCAAATTTGAAAAAAGAATTAAGCAGAAGGCAACGTGTTAGCTTTGGTGCCGAATCTGAATATGCATACATAGCGACAAAGCAAGCGTTTGATCAAGCTGGTGTTGATGAGAAGTTTTTAGAAAATGAAGAAATCGGCATTCTGTTTGGTAATGATAGTACAGCAGAGTCAGTGATGGAAGCAATTGATAAAATTAGAGTTAAGAAAGATACTACTTTGGTAGGGTCAGGTGGGGTTTTTAAATCCATGAACTCTACGGTAACTATGAATCTGTCTACAGTGTTTAAATTAAAAGGAGTTAATTTTACAATTAGCGCTGCTTGTGCAAGTGGATCTCATTCTATTGGAATGGGGTATCTACTGATAAAACAGGGGTTACAAGATTATGTGTTATGTGGTGGAGCTCAGGAAATTAATGATTATGCATTTGGTAGTTTTGACGGACTAGGAGTTTTTTCTATAAATGAAGATAATCCTGCAGAAGCGTCAAGACCTTTTGATAGTAAAAGAGACGGATTAGTGCCAAGTGGTGGTGGTGCGGCTTTATTTATGGAGTCCTATGAAAGTGCTGTGAAAAGAGGAGCAACTATCCTAGGAGAAGTTGCAGGATATGGTTTTTCTTCTAATGGAGATCATATTTCAACACCTAATCAAGAAGGACCAGCTAGAGCTATGAAACGAGCAGTAGAACAGGCTGATATAAAGCCAGAAGATGTAGATTATGTAAATGCGCATGCGACTTCAACTCCCATAGGAGATGCGAATGAGGCTAAAGCAATAAATGAAGTTTTTGGTGTATCAAAACCATATGTTAGTTCTACAAAATCAATGACCGGGCATGAATGCTGGATGGCAGGAGCTAGCGAAATAGTGTATTCATTAATAATGTTAAATAATTCGTTTATAGCACCTAATATTAATTTAGAATCTCCGGATGAAGATTCGACAAAGTTAAATTTGGTAAAAGAAACGGTAGATAAAAAAATTGATGTACTTTTGTCGAATTCATTTGGATTTGGGGGCACAAATTCTGCAATCGTCATAAAAAAGGTTTAGAATAGAAAAAAAATTACTAGAAAGATGATGGAAACAAGTGTAATTGTCGAAAAAGTTGATTACTTTTTGATAGAGGAATTCGAGGTTGAAGCGGATGATATTGCTCCTGACGCCAACCTTAAAGAAACATTAGATTTAGATAGTTTGGATTATGTGGACCTTGTAGTAGCTATTGAAGCTACTTTTGGAGTGAAGTTGGTAGGTGATGATTTTGTTGGTGTCGAAAGCTTCAAAGATTTTTATGATTTGATAGAACGTAAAGTCAATATTTAAGATACACAATGGCCCAATGGGAAGGTAAGGCTAAAGGAACACCTTTAGGATATAAAATATTCATATTTTTTATAAAGAATTTAGGTCTTAATGCTGCTTATTCTGTTTTGGTATTCGTAGCTGCTTACTATTTTGTGTTCTCTTATGGCACAACTAAAACAAGTTATTATTTCTATAATAAGAGGCTAAAACAGTCTGCTTTTAAATCCGTATTAAGCGTTTATAAAAACTATTTTGTTTTTGGACAGACACTCATAGATAGGACAGCTATTTCTTTTGGTTTAAAGAGAAAGTTTGAATTTACTTATGATGGTAAAGAAAAGATACAAAGACTTCTGGAAAAAAGAGAAGGAGGGGTTGTGTTTAGTGCACACGTGGGTAGCTTTAATATTGCTCGTTATTTTTTTGATGAATTCGATATGACTGATACCGGAGTTAATCTAATAGTTACGGATCAAGAAAATGAACAAATTAAGCAATATGTCGGAGCTGTATCTACAGATACCACAATGAAATTTATTGTAATAAAGGAAGATATGTCTCATATCTTTGAGATGAACGATGCTTTGGTTAATGGAGAAGTAATTATTTTTGCTGCTGATCGATATGTTGAAGGAATCCAATATCTTGAACATGAGTTTTTTGAAAAACCAGTAAAATTTCCTTCAGGACCTTATAAATTAGCAGCAAGAAAGAAAAAACCTATTCTTTTTATGTATATTATGAAAGGATCGGGCAGACAATATAATTTATATGCGCGCGAGCCTGAATTTTCAGAAACATCAATCAAACCTAGCCATGTATTAAGAGAGTATGTCAGAAATACTGAGATTATGGTTAAAAAGTATCCCTTGCAATGGTTTAACTACTATGATTATTGGGATGATCTTAAACCCTAACATATGAAGAGTGTACTGGTATTGTATTATAGCCAAAGTGGTCAATTAGGTGATATATTAACAAATCTCGTTAGACCGCTACAGCTAGAGGAAAATTGCTCTGTTACAGTACATAAAATTTGTCCAGAAGAACCTTATCAATTTCCGTGGGATAAGAAAGATTTTCTACAGGTGTTTCCTGAGTCTTATTTGCAGATACCAAAGCCTAACAAGCCGATTCCTGATTCGATAAAAAATAAAAAGTATGATTTGATCATATTTGGCTATACTGTTTGGTATCTTTCACCATCAATTCCAATTAATTCTTTTCTGAAAGGAGATGATGCAAAAGTATTGCTAAAAGATACTCCTATTATAACCATTAATGGTTCTAGGAATATGTGGATTCTAGCCCAGGAAAAGGTCAAAAGATTGTTGGTAGATTGTAAAACCGAATTGGTCGGGAATATAGCATTTGTAGATCGTCATTGGAATCATATAAGTGTTATTACTATTGTGCATTGGATGATGGGGGGAAAGAAAACCAAATATTTGGGTGTTTTTCCAAAACCAGGTGTATCGGATAAGGATATAAAAGAAGCTGGAAAATTTGGGTTAATTATAAAAAAATATCTTTTTCAAGAAAATTTTGAACCATTACAAGAAGAGTTGGTAAAAGATGGAGCAGTTCGGATAAAACCTTTCTTAATTAGATCAGATAAATCTGGAAATCATATCTTTAGTAAGTGGTCAGCGCAAATATATAAGATAGGGCTAAAATCACCAAAAAGGAGGGCGAAATGGTTAAACTTTTTTGAGTATTACCTCCAATTTGCTATTTGGGTTTTTGTACCAATAGTTTTTATTATATTTTTGTTGACTTATTTGCCTTTTTATACACGTATAAAAAAGGACATCAAATATTATCAATCAACAAGATTACGATAAGTAATCAATATTTATGAAAAACGTTTACATAACAAAAACAGGGCATTTCTTGCCGAATGATCCGGTCTCGAATGATGAAATGGAGAAGAGACTAGGGATGATTGATGATCAGCCTTCACGAGCGAGAAGAATTGTTTTAAGAAACAATGGTATTAAAGAAAGATACTATGCCGTGGATAATAATGGAAATATAACTCATAATAATGCTCAGCTTACTTCAGAAGCAATTAAGAGCCTATGTGATTCTGGTTTTTCTGAAAACGAAATAGAATTGCTTTCTTGTGGAACATCAACTCCTGATAATTTATTGCCTTCTCATGCTTCTATGGTACATGGATTGTTAGATACAAAAGGTAGTATTGAGTTAAATACTGCTTCTGGTGTTTGTTGTTCAGGAATGAGTGCGTTAAAATATGGATTTCTATCCGTTAGATCAGAAAGTACTAAAAATGCGGTTTGTACCGGCACAGAAAGAGTTTCTACTTGGATGCAATCTATAAAGTTCGATAAAGAAGTAGAGAGTTTGAAATCTTTAGAAGAACAACCAATTATTGGCTTTAAAAAAGATTTTCTGCGTTGGATGTTATCCGATGGAGGAGGAGCTTTTTTGTTAGAAAATGAACCTAAAGGAGAAAATCCATTGCGTATTGATTGGATGCAGGCATATTCCTATGCTCATGAGTTAGAGGCTTGTATGTATGCTGGAGGAGATAAAAATGAAGATGGAAGTCTTAAGCCCTGGAGTGAATATGAGCCTGAAGAATGGTTGTCAGAATCTGTTTTTTCACTAAAGCAAGATGTAAAAGTTTTGGATAAACATATTATTCAAAAAGGGGTTTCTAGTCTCAAGGATGCTATTAACAAGAATAATTTTGATATAAACGAAGTAGATTATTTTCTGCCGCATTTATCTTCATTTTATTTTGAGAGCAAATTGTATGATGAATTAGAAAACCAAAATGTTAATATACCTAAAGAGAAATGGTTTACTAACTTAGCTAATGTAGGTAATGTTGGTTCTGCTTCTATATATTTAATGATTAACGAACTTAAAAATTCTGGAAAATTAAAATTTGGAGATAAGATTTTAGTGATTGTTCCCGAAAGTGGCCGTTTTTCATATTTTCATATTTTGTTTACTGTGTGCTAATGGATAATCAATTAGAAAGTGATATAACAGATATTGATTTCATAAAGAAATTGATTCCGCAAAAAGATCCATTTGTGATGATTGATAAGCTATTGTACTTTAATTCAGAAAAGGTTGTTTCTGGTTTAAAAGTAACATCTGATAATATATTGACTTCTGATGAATATTTTACAGAAGGAGGTATTATTGAAAATATGGCACAAAGTATCGCTTTACATAGAGGATATAGAGGATATATAAATCGTGGAAAAGACGATAAACCTAAAACAGGATTTATAGGTTCTATAAAAGATGCTACTATTCACACCTTACCAAGAATAGGAACTGAACTAATAACTACTGTAGAGATTATTGCAGAAATCATGCAGGTTTCATTAGTGAAAATTAGTGTAAATGATTCAGTAGGAAATTTAATTGCTACCTCAGAAATGAAAACTATTATAGTAGATTCTTAGTTATATAAAAATCTTTAAATTTTAATTTTTTGGTTGTATGAAGAAAGAAGAAGTGCCTCAGGATGAAAGTAGTCTTTCCAAAGCAAATATAAAAGAAATAGTATATGCAGTTGATAAAGACGGAAAGTATGGGAAAGCACTCAGTTCTGGATGGGAAGCAAAAACGATCGCACTAAATAAGTCTTTAGAATTAATAGAAGAACAACTTCAGGAAACCATCCATAAAATAAAACAAGGAGAACTTAGCCCTATCGCATATTATATGGAGTTAAATAGAATGGATGTTGTAGTTTTATCTGGATATGTTGGTTTTTGGCAATGGAAAGTAAAAAGACATTTAAAAGCTAAAATATTTAAAAAACTAAGTGAAAAGACATTAAAGAAGTACGCTGAAGTTTTCGAGGTCTCTTTAGAAGAACTTAAAAATCCAAAGATTTGAAAATAAACTTTGAACACAACCAATCTGCCCATTGCGAAAATGGGGTGGTTTCTAATTTATTAAATTATAATGGACTCAAGATAAGTGAACCAATGGTTTTTGGTATAGCCTCTGGAGTTTTCTTTATATATATACCTTTTATAAAGGTTAATTTTGCACCTGCATTTAGTTTTAGACCTGTTCCCGGATTTATCTTTTCTAGGGTTAGTAAGAGACTGGGTTTTAAAATTAAAAGACATAAGTTCAAATCTACAGAAAAAGCACAGCAAACACTTGATGCTGAATTGGCTAAAAATAATCCGGTGGGACTACAGGTAGGAGTCTATAATTTAACGTATTTTCCTGATGAGTATCGATTTCACTTTAATGCGCATAACCTGGTTGTTTATGGAAAAGAAGGAGATAACTATTTAATTAGTGATCCTGTAATGCCAGAAGTAACTACCTTGTCTTCTAAAGAATTGGAGAAAGTACGTTTTGCTAAAGGACCGTTTGCACCAAATGGACATATTTATTACCCTACACAATTACCAGATCATATAGATCTTAAAAAAGCGATTACTAAGGGGATTAAACAAGCATATAGACGTATGTTAGCTCCAGTTCCAATAGTTGGTTATAGAGGGATCAGATATGTTGCTAAGCAAATTCGTAAATGGCCTGATAAGATTGGTGCAAAAAAGACAAATCATTATTTGGGACAATTAGTGCGTATGCAAGAAGAAATAGGAACTGGTGGTGGAGGTTTTCGATTCATTTTTGCTGCGTTTTTAGAAGAAGCTTCCGTAATTATGGAAAACCCAAGACTTGCAGAACTTTCGAAAGAAATGACTGTGATTGGTGATCAATGGAGAGATTTTGCCATTGATGCTTCCAGGCTATATAAGAATAGAAGCAGAGAAACCGATGCTTATAATAAAATTGCAGATAAATTAGATATGATTGCTCTAGCTGAGAAAGCTTTCTTTTTAGATCTTAAAAAAGCAATTAAATAGTTTATGATGAATAGTACTCCTTTGATTCAGATAAAAAATATCTCTAAACAATATAAAGGGGCTACTTTTCTTTCTTTAGATACTGTAAATTTAGAAATTAATAGGGGTGAGATATATGGTCTTTTAGGACCCAATGGAGCAGGGAAAACAACATTAATATCTATTTTATGTGGTTTGATTAAACCGACTTCTGGAGAAGTATTGATTTCCGGTAAGAGCTTTAGAACACAAGCTAAAGAGATAAGGAAAACAATAGGTGTGGTGCCTCAGGAGTATGCGTTGTATCCAAAATTAACTGCAAAGGAGAATTTACTGTATTTCGGGAGTATGTTCGGAATGACAAAATCTGAATTAACACCAGTAGTCTTATCTCATTTAGATCAATTAGGATTACTACCTTTTGCGGATAAAAAAATTAAAACATTTTCTGGTGGAATGAAAAGAAGAGTAAATCTTATTGCAGGAATACTTCATAATCCAGAGTTACTGTTTTTAGATGAACCTACTGTAGGAGTAGATGTTCAATCAAAACAAGCAATAACAACTAAGCTTCAAGAGTTAAATAAAGCAGGCACAACTATAATCTATACGTCTCATCATCTAAGAGAAGCACAAGATTTGTGTTCCTTGGTAGGGATTATTGATTCAGGAAAGATTATAGCAGAAAACACACCGTCCGAATTAATTTCTAACACTAAAGAGGCAAGAAACTTAGAAGACGTTTTTATAGAACTTACAGGAAGAGAACTTCGTGATTATGCATAGATTTTTGGCTTCCATAAAAAAAGAATTTTTATTGCTTCTAAGGGATCCTGGAGGGTTGATTATATTGTTTGTAATGCCTATTTTATTGGTAATTGCGATTACATTAATTCAGGATGCTACTTTTAAATCAATTTCAAGTAACTCTATCGAAATTCTATTAGTAGATAAAGATAAAGGCAAGTTATCAAGAGAAATTCAAAAGAGTTTTTCCAATATAGAGTTTCTAGAACCAATTTCGGAAATAGATAATATTCCGTTAACTGAGGAAAAAGCAAAGCTTTTAGTTGCTTCCGGTGACTACCAACTAGCAGTCGTTATTCCTGGAGGATTGAGTGATGGACTTCAGAAACAAATAGATAAAAACATTACTAAAATTCTTGAGGAGTTTGAAGGTGCTGCGGACTCTTTAAAAGTAAAAGATGTTGAAAAAAAACTATCAGGTAAGGTAGTAAAACTCTATTTTGATCCGATAACACAGGAGACCTTTAGAAGTTCTGTAATATTTGCAGTAGATAAATTGGTAGCAAGTATAGAGACTAAATCGATTTACGAAGCTTTCGAAAAAGAATTAGGAGCATCAGAAAGTCTTAAGTCTTTTAATCGAGATAATTTTGTAAAATATGAGCAGATAAACCCTTCGTTATCTGGAGAATTAATTCTCCCTAATTCGGTACAGCATAATATACCGGCTTGGACATTGTTTGCAATTTTCTTTATGATTTTACCATTATCATTAAATCTCGTGCATGAAAAAGGACAAGGAACATTCGTCCGTTTGCAAACAACGCCAATCAATTATTTAACAATTATAGCGGGTAAAGCATTTTTGTTCCTATTAGTAAGTTTATTACAGTTTACCTTAATTTTGCTTTTAGGGATTTATGTTTTTCCGGAATTAGGGTTACCTATTTTAGATTTGGGAGATAATCTAGGATTATTATATCTTGTGGCTTTATCTTCCGGATTGGGAGCTATTGGCTTAGGAATTTTGTTAGGAACTATTTTTAGTTCACACGAACAAGCAGCTCCTTTTGGAGCTGTATTAGTTGTTTTGTTAGCTGCAATAGGAGGAGTTTGGGTTCCTGTATTTGCAATGCCTGATACCATGCAGCTAATAGCAAAAATTTCTCCTATGAATTGGGGATTGGAAGCTTTTTATGATTGTTTTTTAAGAAAGGGTAGTTTGATAGACATTCTTCCCGAAATTGGTTTGCTAATTGGTTTTTTTATTAGTACTATCGTAATCGCTATATTATACTATGAAAAGAAAAAAGCGGTCTAAAGAAATTATAACAGATATCAAACATGTTCATGAGGTTCGAGTCAGATTTAATGACTGTGATCCTTTAAGCATTGTCTGGCATGGTATATACATAACCTATTTCGAAGAAGGAAGAGAAGCTTTTGGTCGAAGTCACGGGATTTCTTACCTTCATGTGAAAGATAATGATTATGTAACACCGATCGTTAATTCTAATTGTGATCATAAGTTACCGCTTAAATATGGAGATATTGCAACAGTAGAAACAGTGTATGTAGATAGTCCAGCTGCAAAAATGATTTTTAGATATAATGTATATAATCAAAATAAGGAACTAGTTTGTGTAGGCGAAACAACGCAAGTATTCTTGGATATGGAAGGTAATATGTCTCTTAATATTCCAGAGTTCTTTCTTCATTGGAAACGTAAAGTGGGGTTATTATGAAAAAAGTCTACTTGGTTGCCGATAATATAATTTCTCCTCTTGGATTTTCTACCGAAGAAAATATAGAAAACCTTCGCTTAAATCAGACCGGAATTAAAAAAGTGGATGATGATTATATTTGGTCAGAACCATTTTTTGGGGCAGTGATTAATAATGATAAACTCTCTACAGCTTGGAAAATTGTCTCAAATGATTCAGGATATACTAAGTTAGAAAAGATGATGTTGTTATCTGTTTCTAAATTACTCTCAGAGAATTCTTCTTTAGATATTAATAAATGCGGAGTTGTTATTTCTACTACAAAAGGAAATATTAATAATTTGAGAGGCCATTCTGATGAGAAAGCTTATCTGGCAAGTATTTCCAAAACGATTCAGCATTATTTTAAGTTAGATCATACGCCTGTAATTTTATCTAATGCCTGTATTTCTGGAGGATTAGCTTTGGCTATTGGAAAACGAATGATTCAGTCCGAAATTTTTGAAGATGTAGTAGTGATCGGAGGAGATCTGCTTTCTGAATTTACACTTTCTGGCTTCTTTTCTTTTCAGGCAGTAAGTACTGCTCCATGTAAACCTTTTTGTAAAAACAGGACAGGTATAAGTTTAGGAGAGGCAGCGGCTAGTGCGTGGTTGAGTTCTAATAAGGAGAATGTAACAGAAGAAGCGATCAGTATTAGCGGTGATGCTTCGGCTAATGATGCGAATCATATTTCTGGACCTTCACGTACAGGAGAAGGATTGTATATAAGTATCAAAAGAGCTTTAAAAGAAGCAGGTGTAAAGAGTAATCAGATAGATTACATAACTGCACACGGTACAGCGACTCCATATAATGATGAAATGGAAGCCATTGCTTTTAATAGAGCAGGAATGCAAAGTGTTCCTATCAATAGTCTAAAAGGGTATTACGGCCACACATTAGGCGCTTCTGCCTTGATCGAAAGTATCATAGCCAGACATTGTTTAATTAATAATGAGCTATTCGCTTCTTTAGGTTTTGAAGAATTGGGAGTTTCGGAATCCATTAATGTAATTGCCAAGAATCATAAAAAAGAATTGACTCGGGTTCTAAAAACAGCATCTGGCTTTGGAGGATGTAATGTGGCGCTGGTTATAGAAAAAGAAGTATTGTGATTAAAGAAAAATATTACATATCAGATTATTGTGCCATTCGAGATAAAAAGGTCTTTAAAAATGGAGATGAATTATATATTGATTCGGAATCGGATAATTTGAAGGATTTTGCGAAAGGAGTTTATAAATTTTTAGAATTAAAGTACCCGAAATTTCATAAAATGGATGAGTTGTGTAAGTTAGGGTTTTTAGCTTCAGAAGTTTTATTCAGGGATAGGGAAAAAATAGACCAAGATACTGCACTGGTTTTATCGAATAGATCATCCAGCCTTGATACAGATAGAAAACATCAAACAAGTATTATGGATAGGGAGGATTTTTATCCATCTCCAGCAGTTTTTGTATATACACTTCCCAATATCATTATGGGAGAGATAAGTATTAGGAATAAGATGAAAAGTGAGAATGCATTTTTTGTTACAGAAAGTTTTGATGCTGATTTTATGTCTAAATATTCTGAAATTTTAATGAATACCGGAAAAGCAAGCGATGTTATTTGTGGGTGGGTAGATTTGGATAATGATAAATATGACGTATTTTTGGCTTTTCTCTCAAAAAAAGGTAAAAAAGAGCTGACAAAAGAAGAATTAAATAATTTATATAATCAATGAGTATGGCTGAATTAACAGAAGAGCTAAAGGAAAAATTAATAGAGCAATTAAGTCTTGAGGATGTAGAGGTAAGTGAAATAGGAGACGATGATCCTCTTTTTGGTGACGGTTTAGGTTTAGATTCTATTGATGCACTTGAACTAATTGTATTATTAGAAAAAGATTATGGAATTAAGCTAAAAGATCCAAAAGAAGGTAAAGCTATATTTGAATCTGTTGGCGTAATGGCTGATTATATTTCGAAACACCGCACAAAATAATATGAATAGAGGCATTGCCATTACTGGTATGGGAATCATATCTTCTATAGGAAATAACGTAGAAGAAAATCTTAATGCTTTAAAATCAGTATCTCCTGGAATTTCTAGAATCGAGATGTTGAAAACTCGTCATAGTGATCAAATCATGGTGGGGGAGATTAAAAAAAATAATAATATCCTGGAAGAAGAACTGGGCTTACAACCTTTACATAGTTTTTCTAGAACAGCTATGATTGGAGCTATTGCAGCAAAAGAAGCGTTACAGGACGCACAGATCTCAGATATAAATAAATATAGAACTGGTTTTGTTTCAGGAACTAGTGTTGGAGGTATGGATACTACCGAAAAACATTATTTAGAATATACTGAAATTGAAGACAATAGAAGATTTATTCAGGCTCAACATGCTGGTTTTACTACACTATCTATTTCTAATTATTTAGGAATTAATGGATACGTTTCTACAATAAGTACTGCCTGTTCTTCTGCTGCAAATGCAATAATGCTTGGTGCTCGTATGATTCAAGCAGGTAAGATTGACAGAATGATTGTTGGAGGAACAGATGCTTTGTCTAAGTTTACCATTAACGGCTTTGGGACTTTAATGATTTTATCTGATTCAGAGTGTACTCCTTTTGATGATAACAGAAAAGGATTGAACTTAGGAGAAGCGGCAGCTTTTTTAGTATTAGAGAGCGATGCTATAGTAGAAAAAGAAAATAAAAAAGTATTAGGTCGTGTTGCTGGTTGGGCAAATGCGAATGATGCTTATCATCAAACTGCTTCATCATCAGATGGAGAAGGTGCGTACCTTGCTATGAATAAAGCATTGAAGGTTGCTAATATGACGGCTAAAGACATTGATTATGTAAATGCTCATGGAACTGCAACTCCTAATAATGATTTATCAGAGGGTGTGGCTATGACTCGAATTTTTGGTGAAGAAAGCATACCTGTATTTAGTTCTACAAAGGCATTTACAGGACATACTCTAGCTGCAGCGGGTTCTGTAGAAGCGATTTATTCGCTTTTATCGCTGAAGGAAAATCTGATTTTCCCAAATTTGAATTTCAAAACTAAAATGAAAGAGTTTTCGTTAGTCCCGCAAACCGAATTAGTTGCTAAAGAAGTGAATACTATTTTATCCAATTCTTTTGGTTTTGGAGGCAATTGTTCCACTTTAATCTTTACAAAATAATGAGCGATTGTTTTATTAATGGTATTGCTAGTATTTCTGCACAACCTACCACGGATCCAGATTCGTTTTTAGACGTGTTAATTCCTTATAATGAATCTATATTTAGATGTCATGATCCTAATTATAAAGACTATATAAAGCCGGCGGCTATGAGGCGGATGTCTAAATCTGTGAAGATGGGCGTAACAACCGCATCAATGGCTTTAAAAGATTCTGGAGTGGAAATGCCTGATGCTATAATTACAGGCACAGGAATGGGCTGTAAACAGGATTCAGAAAAGTTTTTAGAAAACATTCTTCATAATGATGAACAGTTTTTGACACCAACGCTATTTATTCAATCAACACATAATACAGTTGGGGGGCAAGTAGCCTTAGGGTTAGGATGCAAAGCGTATAATGTTACTTACGTTCAAGGAGCCGCTTCGTTTGAAACTTGTATAATGGATGCTCAGTTAATGTTGTCAGAAGAATCCGGGAAAAATATTTTGGTTGGTGGTATTGATGAAATTGCAAAAAACTCTACTTTATTACATAAATTAGATGGCCAGATTAAAAATGATGATATTGACGTAATTAATTTATTGGACTCCAATACATCGGGTACAGTTGCTAGTGAAGGGGCTACGTTTATGGTTTTAGGAACAAAAACCGATAAAAGTTTAGCTAATATTATAGATGTAGAAACCATAAGTGAAGCAACGCCAGATGAAATAAAGGCAAATATCGAAAAATTTGTGTTACGTCAAGGATTGTCGTTAGAAGATATAGATGCCGTAGTTTTAGGTAATAATGGAGATGTAAAACACGATAATTATTATAAAAATTTACAATCTTCGATTTTTTCAAATATAGAACAATTGTGTTATAAACATTTGATAGGTGATTTTCATGTTGCTTCTGGTTTTGGGTTTTGGCTTGCTTGTAAAATTTTTGAAACAAATCAAGTACCGGCAATATTAAAAGTTAATGATGTTACTGCAGGTAACCATAATAATATACTTTTATATAATCAATATCTTGGAAAAAATCATAGTATTGCGTTGTTGCAACGATGCTGATTAGGAAAATAGTCAATATTATATCCATAATTGCAGGTATTCTTATCGTTACCGCAATTGGTTTCAATAAACTTCCTTGGTGGAGTTTACTTGTGCTAGGGCTTCTTTGGTTCTTTATTACCGCTTATGGAGTTACAAATATAAGATCTGGATACTTCCTTAAAAGTTTAAGTAGCAATCCAAAACTAACGGAGAAAAAAATAGCCATTACATTCGATGATGGTCCAGATTTTAATACGTTAAAAATCCTGGAAGTATTGAATAAATATAATGTCAAAGGAACTTTTTTTTGTATTGGAAAGCAAATCGAAAAACATCCTGATATACTTAAAAAGATTATTCAAGA
Organism: Aquimarina sp. BL5; assembly: GCF_003443675.1. Lineage (NCBI taxonomy): Bacteria > Pseudomonadati > Bacteroidota > Flavobacteriia > Flavobacteriales > Flavobacteriaceae > Aquimarina > Aquimarina sp. BL5. Next base: position 5,910,373 of record NZ_CP031963.1, read on the forward strand.
AAATCATATAATTGGTAATCATACCTTTACCCACGATAAACTTATTGATATCTACAGTACAAATAAGTTTACTAATGAAATTAAGGAAACGGATACTATAATAGAAAAGTTTTCTAAAAAAAAGCCGTTGCTTTTTAGGCCTCCATATGGAATTACAAATCCAAATATTGCTAGAGCTGTTAAAAAGACTGGACATACCGTTATTGGATGGAATAAGAGATCATTTGATACAACAATTCCTTCAGAAAAAGTAATACTTAAAAGAATTACAAAGAACCTAAAGGGCGGAGATGTTATACTACTTCATGACACAAAAATAATTACTGTAGCAGTATTGGAACAATTGTTGCTATTTTTGCAAAGGAATAATTTTACAACAGTTACTATAGATGAACTATTTTCGATACAAGCATATGCTTAGATTTTTATTGTTTTGCCTATTTATAAATTTTTCTTGTCTACAAGCTCAAGAAGTGGCGCTTTCCGAATTGGAAGCAGGTACTTTTAAGAATGCTGTAAGCACCAGTGCAAAGCAGTCTAAAACAATTGTAAATACATTTACGCAAATAAAACATATTGATTTTCTGTCTAATGATATAGAAAGTAGTGGGGATTTATATTTTAAATCACCAAATATTATCAAATGGTCTTACACAAAACCATATGAGTATAGCGTAATTTTTAAGAACAAGAAACTGTTTATTAACGATGCAGGTAAAAAAAGTGATATCAATCTTGCTTCGAATAAAGTTTTTAAAAAACTGAATGATTTAATTGCTAAGAGTGTAAGTGGTGATATGCTAGATGATACTCAGTTTTCTATGAATTTTTTTAAGTATAATAACCAATATCTAGCAAAACTGTCTCCAAAAGATCAGACTTTAAAAAATATGTTTAAACAGATTGTTTTAAGCTTTGAGTCAAAAAAATATTTAGTATCCAGTGTCAAATTAATAGAACCATCAGGAGATTATACACTTATAAAGTTTCAGAATACATCTGTAAATAAACCTATTCCTGATGCGATATTTGCTCATTAGTATACTTATTATATCTGTTTTCGGTTGTAAAGTTGCAACTGTAGATAATTTCACAGAATCTGAAGTGAAAAGTAATGATGTGGTACAGAATGCATATTTTTCGAACGCTAATATCGACTATGTGTATAAAGCAGATATAGCAGTGTATGGCAATGAATTTAGTGGTATTCTTATTTTGAAAAAAGTAACGCCAAAAAAGCATCGCATCGTTTTTACCTCACAATTCGGAAGTACTTTTTTTGATATAGAGTTTGAGAAAAATCAGTACAAAATTAATTCAATTGTAGAACAGCTAGATAGGAAAATTATCTTAAATACCTTGATCAGAGATTTTTCATTATTAATCAAAGAAAGAGGAACGGTTGAAGGAAAATACTACGATGATACATATAATGTTCTAAAAAACGTAAGAGACAAACGCAGTAATTACTACTTTTACAATCAATCAGATATGAGATTGCATAAAATAGTTCATACAACTAAAAGAAAAGAAAAATTTATTATACTTTTTAATGATGTCTCTAAAGATTTGATAGCTAAAAACATACGTATTGATCATAAAAATATCAAACTAAATATAGATTTAAATTTCCTAAAAAAATAATATGTTAATAGCTGATTTATATAAAATCAATGAAGATTCTGTAAGAGATGGTGTACAAACTACTACTGTTTCTTTAAACCCTAAAAGTGATATTTTTAAAGGTCATTTTCCTGGTAATCCGATAACTCCCGGAGTTTGTACGTTACAAATTATTAAGGAGCTTACAGAAAACAGAAAAGGATGTTCATTGTTTATGAAAAAGGCTTCTAATGTGAAGTTTATGGCTGTAATCAATCCAGAAAAGACTCCAGATTTAGTTATTACGAATGATTTTACGGATAGCGAAGAAGAAATTAAAGTAAAGAGTACTGTAAAATATGATGACACTCTAGCGCTAAAAGTTGTAGTAACTTTTGTTAAAGTATAAATTGAAGACATGAAATTTTTTCTCTTATTTATTGGTTTACTTTTTGGAAATGTCGCTACAGTTGATATTACTGAAATTAGAAATTCTTGTAAGCACGCAAAAGATTCCAAAGAGAATGTCGAGAAGTTTTATGAATTAACACGGAGTGCAAACTATAAAGGGAACTCGGTTTTATCAGCGTACTACGGATGTGCACTAACGCTGAAGGCTTCATTTTCTGAAAAGAGAGGAGATAAAATATCTTTTTTTAAACAAGGGAAGAAGTTAATTGAAGAAGCAATAGCATCCGATCCTAGTAATATAGAATTAAGGATGATTAGATTAAGTGTACAAACCAGCGCTCCTAGAATTACTAGATATTATAGGGAAATAGATGCGGATAAAAGCTTTCTGATAGAAAATATAGATAAAGTTCCCTCTCTCAAACTGAAGAAGTTTATCAAAGGATTTATGTCGACTTCCGCAGCTTTCAAAAAGTAAAGCTCAAAAAAAAGTAGGGTTTTGTATGTTTTTGTTGTTTTAATTAGTAGAGACTAATTTTAACTAACACATAGATGAGAAAAATTTCCCTTTTTTTTATAACAGTTTTAAGTTGTTATATAGTAACAGCGCAAGATTGGCGTAATTCACCTGCTAAAGATAACAGTAACTATTTTGAAGTGGTAAAAGAAAAACGCCAGGAGTATACTTCAATTAGCAAAAGTAGTGCTAGAGCAGATAGAAAAAAAATCAAGCAATTTGAGCGTTGGGCTTATTTTTGGGAAAGCCGTATCAATGGGGATGGTTCTTTTCCAAGTCCTTTAATAGCTTATAATGAATGGAATAAATATCAGGAAAATAATCCTGTAGAAAAAAGTGAAAATTTAGTTAGCTGGACTTTAATAGGTCCTAAAGTGATTCCAGAATCTGAGACTACTTTTTATGCAGGTATGGGAAGATTGAATGTAGTTACCTTTAACCCAGTTAATAGTAATGAAGTTTGGGTAGGCGCGCCAGGAGGTGGAATTTGGAGATCTGATGATGCAGGAGCAAATTGGACTCCAAAAGGAGATATGATACCAAATTTAGGAGTATCTGATATAGTTTTTCACCCTACCAACAGTGATATCATGTATATGGCTACGGGAGATTTTGATGGTTTCCAAAATAATTCAATTGGAGTATTAAAATCGACAGATCACGGAGAGACTTGGACCGCAACCGGTTTAAATTATGAAGTTACACAAACTAGATTAATCGCACATTTACTTATAGATCCTAATAGCCCAGACACTATTTTTGCAACAACTAATGGTGGGATATATAAATCCACTAATGGGGGAACAACTTGGAATCTAAAAACAACTACTGCAAGTTTTAATGATATAATGTATAAAGAAGGATCAGCTACCACTTTATTTGCAACAGGAGGTAGATCTACATTATTCTATATTTCCACAGATAATGGAGAAAATTGGACGACTTCATCAACGGGGTTGGGTAGCTCTGGTCGTTTCGATATTGCTACTACTGCTATTGATCCAGAATTTTTAGTAGGTATGAACAATAGAAATGTTTATCAATCTACTGATGGAGGAGCTTCTTGGAATTCATTGGCAATAACTACACCTTCTAGTTTAAGTACACAAGGAGGTTATAATCAAACCATATTAGTAGCTCCAGACAATAAAGATTTAATCATTGTTGGAGGAGTAGACGGATGGAGAAGTACTAATGGTGGAACTACTTGGCAAAAATATTTGGATGGATATTGGGTTCCTGGAACTCCATTTTTTTATGTACATTCTGATCATCATGATTTAGAATTCCTTCCTGGGAGTAGTTCTATTGTTTTTTCTGCTAATGATGGAGGTTTGTTTAGAGGTGATATTACAACCGATGATGTTTGGGAAGATTTATCTTCTGGTTTATCAATTACTCAATATTATAAAGTAGCTGGGACTCCACAAAATGCAGATTTCTTATTAGCGGGTGCTCAGGATAATGATATTACCCAATACAATGGAACAGAATGGATTAATAGAAATTTTGGGTCAGATGGAGTAGAAGCACTATGGAATTATAGTGATTCTAATGTAGCTTGGACCTGTAGTCAAGCAGGGTATGTAGAAAGAACTACAGACGGATGGGCAACACGAACTACAAGACTTAATACACCAGGTGGAGCAAGATTTGTTTGGCCTTTGGAGATAGATCCTACAGACCCTAACACCATTTATGGTGGATTTGGTGATATTTATAGTTCATCTAATTCAGGAGATACGTGGACTAATCTTAATTCTCCTGGTGCATCTCCAAGAGCAATTACAGTAGCTCCTTCAGATAATCAAGTTCTTTACGTAACAGATGGAAATGGTGTTTATACAACTGCCAATGGAGGTTCAAGTTGGGATACATTAACATTACCTGTAAATGGTCTAGTAACTAGCATTGCTGTGAATTCTACTAATCCTGCAGAAGTTTATATTTGTTATGGTAGATATAATGATGGAAATAGAGTTTTTAAATCTGATGATTCGGGAGCTAATTGGACCAATATATCTGGAACATTACCTAACGTGCCTATGCATAAAATTCTATATTTAACAGGAGGGGATGGAGATCTTTTCTTATGTTCGGATATTGGAGTTTTTCACAGAAATAACTCAAGTACAGACTGGGAAGTTTACGGAGAAGGATTACCTAATGTAATATCTAATGATTTAGAAGTACATTACGGAACAAGTAAATTAAGAGTAGCTACATACGGACGTGGTGTTTGGGAAATTCCTATCGGTTCTGCTGTATTGGGAATTGGAGAGTTTGAAGACCCTAATGTTTTAACTCTATATCCAAATCCTGCAAATGGAGAGTTTACCATTAAATTAGCTGATTTTGATAGTGAATCCGAAATTACTATATACAATATTATTGGCGGTGTAGTTAAAAGTTTTAAAACAGACAAAATAACTACTACTGTTGATTTATCAGCATACAGTTCGGGAGTTTATCTAGTTGATCTTAAAAATAACGATAAGAGAATAGTGAAAAAAATTATAGTGAAATAATTGAAACCATAATTTTTTAGACCGGTAAAGAATGTTTACATTCTTTACCGGTTTTTAATTTATAGAAATTAGCAAAAATGAAATATGTATCCGTGATAATTACATTCTTAGTGTTTTCTACACTCTTGTCCTGTAAAGAAGAAATTTTATTAGTATCTGCTGTTAAGGAAATAACCGTACCAGGAAGACCTAATCAAGATCAATATGTGCAATATAAGATACAATTTGAAGTAACAAAAGATGATCAAAACCTGAAAATAGAAGATATTACTTTCCCTCAATTAGATGTTAAAAAAGATAAGTTAAGATTTGATATTATGGATGTAAGCTCCAATTCAATCACTAAAACTATTACAAAAAAAGGGAAGTATTTATTAAACATCAGGCCTGATAGTGAGCTTCAAAATCAAATGATTACTACCAAAAAAGATGAAATAGTAATTTTTTTAATTAAGAATAATAAGACAGAACAAATCAAAATTTCATCATTTGTTGAAAAAACAAAAAGAATTAGATAGTATTTCTATTTGTTTAATCGTCTCATATCCTATTTTTGTAATGGAAAAAATAGCACTGTGACTACAACTACATTAATAGATCATCGTTTTGAGACACTAAATTGCTGTGTTTTTATTCCTACCTATAATAACCAGAAAACTTTGGAGAGAGTGATTCAAGGTGTTTTGAAATATACGGATAGGATTCTTATTGTTAATGATGGTTCTACTGATGATACTGCTCGTATTTTAGAAAATTATCAAGATCGTTTTACAATTATTACTTTTCCGGAGAATAAAGGAAAAGGGATGGCCTTAAGAGAGGCTTTTAAGCAGGCGGATCGTTTAGGATATGATTATATAATAACGATTGATAGTGATGGCCAGCATTTTCCTAATGATTTACCTTTGTTTTTGGATGAGTTAGAGAAGCAAGACCCTAGTGTTTCACTACTACTGATAGGTTCTAGAAATATGGATGATCCATCGGTGCCTGGTAAAAGCAGTTTTGGAAATAAATTCTCTAATTTTTGGTATTATGTAGAAACTGGTATCAAACTAAAAGACACGCAGTCGGGATATAGACTATATCCAATAAAGGAGATTAGTAAATTAAAATTATTCACCACAAAGTTTGAGCTAGAAATAGAGGTGATTGTTAAACTTGCATGGAGAAATGTGGAAGTTCGTAATATACCGGTTCAAGTCCTATATGACGAAACCGAACGAGTATCTCATTTTAGACCTTTCAAAGATTTTACTCGTATTAGTATCTTGAATACCTGGTTAGTAACATTAACTTTGTTATTTTATTTACCTAAAAGACTTATAAATAGAGTAAAAAAAAAAGGGTTTAAGCAATATTGGCGAGAAAATGTATTAAGAAGCAATGACCCTCCAATAAAAAAAGCAAGTGCTATTGCACTGGGCTTGTTTATAGGTATTGCTCCTTTATGGGGATTTCAGACTGTTTTGGTTATATCATTGGCAATTGCTTTAAAGCTAAATAAACCTATTGCATTTTTATTCTCTAATATTAGTATACCTCCATTTATTCCATTTATTATTTATGGTAGTTATCAGATTGGTGCGATAGCTATGGGAAGAGAAATGGACGCCACGCTTAATATAGAAGATATAAAATCCGGTACTGATATCTTCAAAAGTTTGGGACAATATATTTTAGGGAGTTTTATTTTAGCAACATTGGTGTCATCGATTTCAGGAGTCATTGCGTATTTGTATTTTAGCTCTCGCAAACCTAAAAGTAATGCAATCGATGCATAAGTTTTTTCTTTCAGTACATCAGTATATTAAACAGAATAGATTAATTGCTTGGCCAATAATTATTGGTGTTTTTGCTGTGTTTGTGTTTTTGGCAAGTAAGATTGGGTTCGAAGAAGATATTACTCGGTTAATTCCTAATAGTGATAAATCCGAGGTTACACAGAAAGTTCTAAAAACAGTATCGTTTTCGGATAAAATTGTAGTTAATATCACTAATAAAAACGAAAATCCAGATGATCTTGTCGCGTATGCTTCTGCTTATATTGATTCTATTAATACACATCTTCCTAAATATGTAAAAAAAATACAAGGTAAGGTTGCCGATGATAATGTGATGGAACTATATGATTTTGTATATCAACATCTTCCATTTTTTCTTACTGAATCGGATTATAAAAATATAGATCAGAAAATTAATCCTGACTCTATTACCAAAGTTATTGAGAATAATTACAAAACTCTGATTTCCCCGACGGGTTTGGTTACCAAAAAGTTTATTGTTAAGGATCCTCTAGCACTAACGCCAAAAGGGCTCCAGAAACTAGCTCAATTACAGTTAGGTGATAATTATGATTTATATAATGGTTTTTTGATGACGAAAGACCGAAAAAATTTATTGCTATTTCTTACACCTGCATTAGCGACTAATGAAACAGGAGAAAATACATTCTTTGTTGAAGGATTAAAAAAAATAACAACAAGCCTAAATAACAAATACTCAGAAAAAGCAGAAGCCGTTTTATTTGGAGCTACATTATATGCGGTAGCAAATGCTAAACAAATAAAGCACGATATACAGCTTACGGTTAGTATCGCGATGAGTATCTTATTACTTATTTTAATTTTCTTTTATAGAAAACTCACGGTACCACTGATTATTTTTACTCCTACTGTTTTTGGAGCAATCATTGCCATCGCAATTTTGTATTTAATAAAAGGAAAAATATCTGCCATATCATTAGGTATAGGTTCTGTATTATTAGGTATTACCTTAGATTATTCGTTACATATTCTGACACATTTTAGAAATAATAATAATATAAAAGAACTATATCGAGACGTTTCTATGCCCGTTATCATGAGTAGTTTAACTACAGCTGTTGCTTTCTTGTGTTTGATTTTTGTAAAGTCCGAAGCGTTAAATGATCTTGGAATTTTTGCTGGTGTGAGTGTAGTAGGAGCATCTGTTTTTGCATTGATATTTATTCCACAGGTATATCGTTTTTCAGAAAGTAAAAAAGCGAAAAGAAAAACATTCATAGATAGAATCTCGCAAACAGATTTTCATAAAAATAAAATTCTTATTTCAGTTATTGGGATCGTATTTATTGTTGGATTGTTTCTGTTTCATAAAGTAGGGTTTAATACGGATCTAAGTACAATGAACTATCAACCAGAAGAGCTGATAGCGGCAGAAGAAGATCTGGACAGAATCAATAACAATAAGGCGAAGTCAATTTATCTGGTGTCATACGGAACATCGCTAAATGAAGCTTTGAATGCCAACAATAAATTGTTTGAGACTTTACAACAGAAGAAATCTAATAAGGAATTAATTAATTTTAGCTCTGTAGGAGGAGTAGTTCTTTCTCAGGAAGCCCAAATTGAAAAAATAAAGTTATGGAATGAATTCTGGACAAAACAACGAGTAGATGCTATTACTAATTTATTAATAGAAAAAGGAAGTGTTGTTGGTTTTAAACCAGAAACGTTTACTCAGTTTTATAAAACATTAACTTCAGAAATCAAACCGATAAGTTTTACTGAATATCAAAATATCAAAGAATTATATTTAGATGAATTTGTGACTAATGAAGATGGTTTTTCTACAGTGGTTTCCGCAATAAAAGTGGATCATGAGAAAGCAGATGATATGAATACTTCTTTGGGTAAGATAGCGAATACAGTGGTTATTGACCGAAAGCAGCTAAATGAAACTTTACTAGGAAATCTTAAGAATGATTTTAATTCATTAATCGGGTATTCTTTGATAGCAGTAGTTTTATTGTTATTACTATTTTATAGAGATCCTATGCTAACATTGTTAACTGCATTGCCAATTGCAATTACTTGGGTAATTACGTTGGGAGTTATGAAAATGTTGGGTATAGATTTTAATATTTTTAATGTTATTATTTCTACTTTTATTTTTGGTTTGGGAGTAGATTACAGCATTTTTATAACCAATGGACTTGTAAAAGAATTTACGTATGGAGTAAAAGAGTTGTCCACATATAAAACCTCGATTTTACTATCGGTAATAACGACCATATTAGGAGTAGGGGTGCTGATATTTGCTAAACATCCTGCGCTTCGATCTATTTCTATAGTGTCGCTAATTGGAATTTTATCAGCAGTTTTAGTTGCGTTTACGATCCAACCAATGCTATTTAGAGCATTCATTACTAATCGTGTTAAAAAAGGTTTGACTCCACTTAGAATGCGTCAGACATTATGGTCGCTCTTTAGTTTTGGATACTTTATCATAGGGGGATTTATTGTATCACTAATTAGTAGTTTGATTATTCCTTGGTTTCCAGCACGTATGAAAAAGAAAATGGCCATTTTTCATAGCGTTACATCTAAGTTGATGAGATCTGTTTTATATTCTAACCCTTTTGTGAAAAAACGAATATATAATCCAGAAAATGAAGATTTTAGTAAGCAATGCATCATTATCGCTAATCACTCTTCGTTTTTAGATATTATTTCAGTTGGAATGTTATACCCTAAACTCATATACTTGGTGAAGGATTGGGTGTATGATAATCCAGTTTTCGGAAGAGCTGCAAAACTAGCAGGGTTTTATCCTGTATCATCAGGTATAGAAGGTGGTGTAGAGCATTTACGCGAAAAAGTGAAACAGGGATATTCATTAATAGCATTTCCAGAAGGATCCAGAACTGACACCGCTAAGATGAGCAGATTTCATAAAGGGTCGTTTTATCTCGCTCAAGAATTGAATTTGGATATACTTCCTGTGGTAATTCACGGGAATGCCACAGTATCTCCTAAAGGTGATTTTATAATTCACGATGGAGCAATACAACAGAAAATTTTGCCAAGGATTTCTACAGATAATAAGGAATTTGGAAGCGGTTATGCAGAAAGAACTAAAAAGATAAGTGCTTATTTTAGAGAACAATTTTTTGAGTTACAAAAAGATCTGGAAGGTGTCGATTATTATAAAAAAGCATTGTTAAATAATTATAGATATAAAAGTTGCTTTAAAGAAATCAAAGCTGATTATGTTTTGAACAAAGAAAAGTACTACAAGGCAGCAAGTTTTATTGATCATAAAGATCGTGTTCTTCAATATAGCGATGATTATGGACAGTTTTTACTATATCTAAGTTTTAAAAGACCTTATGCGAAGCTAAAAGGAATACTTACTCAAGAAGAAAAATTGGCTATCGCAAAAAACTGCTACAGTACTAAAAGGAATAAAGTAGCATTTGTAGATGATCAAGATTTGACATCGACAAAATTTGATGTATTTTTGTTACATACAACTACACCATTACAACCACAATACATAAAAGAAATACTATCAGAAGATATAAAACGAATCATTATATTTTCTGAAAGTTATGATTTTCCCGAATTAATGAAAACTACCTTTAGAGTAGCTATTCAAGAGTTTGGGCTAACAGTTTTGAATAGAATTAAATAGATGCAAGAGAAATTTGATGTCATTATTATTGGGAGTGGATTAGGAGGATTGGTTTCTGCAAATATCCTAGCTAAAGAAGGTAAGAAGGTATGTGTTTTAGAAAAGAACAACCAGTTCGGAGGAAACTTACAGACTTTTGTTAGAGACAAAAGTATATTCGATACCGGCATTCATTATATAGGAGGTTTGGATAAAGGCCAGAATTTGTATAAGTACTTTAAGTACCTGGATATTATGGATGATCTGAAAATCAAAAAAATGAATGTTGATGGCTATGATCTAATTACTTTTGATAATGATGAGTTCGAGTATCCCCACGCACAAGGATATGATAATTTTGTAAAACAGTTGGTGAAGTTTTTTCCTGAAGAAGAAAAAGGAATAAAGGAATATGTTAGTAAAGTACGGGATACTTGCTATAGATTTCCATTGTATAATTTACAAGAAGGAGATCGATATTATGGAGAAGATCTATTAACACTTAAAGCCAAAGATTATATAGATAGTGTTGTACAAGATCCTAAGTTAAGAGCGGTTCTTGCCGGTTCCAACCTATTGTACGCAGGCGATCCAGAAAAAACACCATTTTATGTTCATGCATTATCTGTTAACTCATATATGGAGAGTGCCTGGAGATGCATTCAGGGAGGAAGTCAGATAGCTAAATTGTTGGTAAAAAGATTCAGAGCACTTGGAGGTAAAATTTTTAAATATCAGGAAGTAAATAAATTTAATTTTGAAGAAGATAAATTAGTAGCCGTTTCTACCACCAAAGGAGATACTTTTTATGGAGATAATTTTATTTCTAATGTAGATCCTAAACTTACGCTTCAGATTATTGGTAAGGAACGTTTTAGGAATTTATATTATAAAAGGATACAAAATACTGAAAGTGTTATTTCTTCTTTTAGTCTGTATCTTGTTTTTAAGAAAGGTACGTTTCCCTACCTTAATAAAAATTATTATCACACGAATTCATTAGAAAAAGTTTGGACTACGCAAAATTATGAAGAAGAAAGCTGGCCAGAAGCGTATCTAATTTCTATGAGTGAAGATGTGAAAAACAAGGGATACGCGGATAACCTTACTTCTATTGCGTATATGCGTTTTGAAGAAGTAGAAGCATGGGCAGATACCTTTAATACAGTAGCAATAAAGAACGATAGAGGAGAGGATTATGAAGCGTTTAAAGAACGTAAAATTAAAGTGTATCTCAAAGAAATAGAGAAAAAATTCCCAAATATTCGATCATGTATCAAATCAGTGCATACTTCTACTCCTTTATCATATAGAGATTATATCGGTTGTCATGAAGGTTCTGCATATGGTTTTGTTAAAGATGCTGATAACCCTATGAAATCTTTTTTATCACCAAGAACTAAGATTCCTAACCTATTATTTACAGGTCAGGGATTAAACATGCATGGTGTGCTAGGTGTAACGATTAGCGCAGTTGTAACTTGTGGAGAATTAGTAGGTAAGGAACATTTGTTAAAACAAATAAAAAATACTTTGGCAGAAAAAGAACTATCCGATTCGTAATGAAGAATTTTTTCTATTATATATTTTTTCTGTTTGTTGTAATAGCATCATCATCTTGTGGTGTGAAGAAATCATTGGCAGCAAGACCAGATATTTCTGGAATAGAAAGTGTTGATACCACCAGAATAAAACATAGCCAAACTTTTTTTACACTCAATAATAATTTGCTGCGTAAAAATAAGCAGGGATTATGGGAAATGTATCTGGAAGGAAAACCTTTAGAAAGAGGAATTGCTGCTGGAAGTTTAGGGCGAGAATTGATCAAAATACAGGAAGACGCTTTTATCGGAAAGATTACAGAACTGATTCCTTCAGAAGGGTATCTTAAGTTTTTAAGTAAAATCATAGCCTGGTATAATCGTAAGTTACATCTTAATGTCCCTGAAGAGTATAAAACCGAAATCTACGGAGTTTCTAGATATGCCTCCAATGATTATAATGATTTTGCAGAGCCTTACGTTCGTATGTTGTATGCTCACGGAGCCCACGATATTGGACATGCATTACAAGATTTGATGCTGGTAGGATGTACTTCATTTGCGGCTTGGGATGATAAAACTGAGGATGGGAAATTACTTATTGGACGTAATTTTGACTTCTATGCAGGAGATGATTTTTCCAAAGAAAAATTAGTCACTTTTATGAATCCTTCAGAAGGCTATAAGTTTATGACTTATGGATGGGCAGGAATGATGGGAGCATTATCCGGAATGAATGAAGAAGGATTGACTATTACGATTAATGCTGGTAAATCTAAAATTCCATTGGTGGCTAAAACCCCCATATCAATTCTGACAAGAGAAATATTACAATATGCCTCTACAATTGATGAAGCTATAGCGATTGCTAAAAAGAGAGAAGTCTTTGTGTCAGAATCTATTATGATAGGTAGTGCCAAAGATAAAAGAGCAGCATTGATAGAGGTTTCACCAAATAATTTTGGAGTTTATAATGTTCTAAATACCAATCAATTGGTGTGTTCTAATCATTTTCAGAGTAATACTTATGTCGAAGATAAGCGTAATCAAAAAGCAATAGCAGAAAGTCATTCTTTCTATAGATATCAGCGAATGACAGAGCTTTTATCGGAAAATGATAAACTGAATCCAGAAAAAGCAGTAGCCATATTAAGAAACAGAGATGGTCTGGACAATGAGTTAATAGGATATGGTAATGAAAAGGCTTTGAATCAAATGTTAGCGCATCACGGAATTGTATTTCAACCCGAAGAACGGAAAGTTTGGGTTTCTACAAATCCTTATCAAATGGGAGAATTCGTTGCCTACGATTTAGATGAAGTTTTCGGAAGATTAAAAGAACAAAAGGCAGAAGTTGTGATTGCCTCAGAATCTCTAAATGTTTCGGAAGATCCATTTATTCATACCCAAACGTATGCTAATTATGAGGAATTTAGGGTGCTAAGTAGAAAAATTGAAGCTGCTACCGATACAGAAGAAAGGGTATCAGAAGAGGAGCTTTCCAAATTTCAAAACTTGAACCCTAATTATTGGGCAACATATTTTGTGCTTGGAGAATATCATTACACACAAAAAGATTACAAAAAGGCATTAGTAGCTTTTAAGCAAGCTATGAAAAGAGAAGTAACTACAGTTCCTGATATGGAGAATCTAAAAAAATATATCAGAAAGTGTGAACGAAAAATATAAGTTAATGATTAGGAATATAGAACAATCTACACTAACAGAAATATCAAATCTTCAGAATAAAAAACTTCGGGAGTTAGTAGATTTTGTTTCGCAATATTCTCCTTACTATAGAAGATTGTTCGCTACGCTTGATATTTCAAAATCAGCTATCAAAACCGTTGAGGACCTTAAAAAACTTCCTATCACTACCAAGGACGATTTACAAGCATATAATGATGATTTTTTATGTGTACCTAAATCAGAAATTGTGGATTATGTAACGACCTCAGGAACTTTAGGTAAACCAGTTACCTTTGCCCTCACAGAAAAAGACTTAGAACGATTGGCTTATAACGAAGCGGCTTCTTTTGAAACTGCAGGAGTAACCAAAACAGATGTGGTACAACTAACCACAACCTTGGATCGTAGATTTATGGCGGGTCTTGCATATTTTTTAGGAACAAGAAAATTGGGTGCAGCAATGGTTCGTGTAGGGTCCGGTATTCCGGAATTACAATGGGATTCTATAGAACGTTTTCAATCGACATATTTAGTAGTAGTCCCTTCTTTTTTATTAAGATTGATCTCTTATGCAGAAACGCACGGTATTGATTATAGAAACTCTTCGGTAAAAGCTGCGATATGCATAGGAGAACCACTAAGAGATCAAGATTTTAATCTTAATACCTTAGGAAGCAAGATCAAAGAGAAATGGGATATTGATCTGTATTCTACCTATGCGTCTACTGAGATGAGTACGGCATTTACAGAGTGCGAAGCACATCAAGGAGGGCATCACCGTCCTGAATTGATCATTACTGAGATTCTTGATGAATATGGTAATGCGGTTGAAGAAGGAGAAGTAGGAGAATTGGCAATCACTACACTTGGTATTGAAGCGATGCCTTTGTTACGTTATACTACAGGTGATATGGTACAGGCACATACGGAACCGTGTAGTTGTGGGAGGACTACTATGCGATTAAGTCCTGTACTTGGTAGAAAGAAGCACATGATTAAGTATAAAGGAACTACATTATATCCGCAAAGTGTTATAGAAGTTCTTACCAGTTTCGAAGGATTAGGTATGTATGTGATCGAAGTAGTGATTGGAGAGCTTGGTACCGATAGATTATTAATTCATGTATCTGATTCTTTAAATTCTTTGCAGCAAAAAGAGCTAAAAGAACATCTTAGAGCAAATCTGCGAGTAGTTCCCGACTTAGTATTAAATACTAAAGCAGCTTTAAAAGCTAAAAAGTTTCCTGAGATGAGTCGTAAGCCTATTTCTTTTATTGATTCTAGGGAAATTATATAGAAAACAAGACCTCACAGGTGTTCAAAACCTGTGAGGTCTTTTGGAAAATTGATTGCTTTTTATCTATTTAATTTTTAGCTAAAAGGAAAGTTTCTCTTTTGTAAGGGATAAGTTTTTCACATTTCTTTAACGAAATACGTAGTATTTATCATAAATTTAAGGAATACTAATTTTAAAACCTTTAACCAATGAAAATTAAAAATGTTACACTGATCGTCATGATATCAGGGCTTTTACTATTTGTTTATTACACACAAGAAGGGAGAAATGGAGACAAAATCAACCAGCCAACAGGGGAGTTACTCGCAGAAAATATACGGGAAGCAGGATTCTCAGCAGTTTTAACTGACAAGGAAAAGAGTCACCTTATCGCAAAAGAAAAATTAAAAAAAGCACTTAGTCCAAGAGAATTGCCGGGGAAAGAGTCTTCGGCGATGGGTCTTGATAATGAAGCAGCACAAGTAAAAAATGCCATAGATACAGTTTCATTGAGTACAGCAAAAGCTTGGACTCAAGCTTGGAGGGCAGCAAATCCAGATACTACGAAGGCTAGCAGAAGCTATCTTGTACCTGCTGCGGATTTAGTAGAAGTCCTTAATGAGATGGGGGTTATCAGTGATGATGCGGCCTCATCTGCTGATACTACGAATCAGGGAGTTCGGGTCTATATGGGAATCGAAGTAACAGGAAAAATTTCTGTAAATAAAATACTTATGGTAGGAACTCAGGTAGATGATTCTGGTGTACATAGAGATATTATAAATGGTACTATTGATGGGAAAGGAACAAGACCTCCTAATTCTACGAGCGGGATTTATGATTTTACTCTACCTTGCCCTAATACTTGTGATAATGAGAGTCCGCTCGATAATCAATGATATAGCAACTATAGAAATCTTCTTTATAAAAAGCTATTATATTTGAGTTTAATAAAAAATAGTCTTGGTGATCTAATGTTTTAAAATATAACATTTTTAGATTTTGATGTTCTTTTAGATCTAACAGTACACCTCTATATGTTGTCAGGTTTTGACATCATTAGAACCTTAAGATTTTGAATTAAAATAACGCCCTCTTTTTATGCGTTTAAGATATAATGATTAAGTTACTCTTTTATAAGTGATTGGTTTCCTTTAAGTAAACTGTTTTTTTATGATTTTTTCATACTGGTTTAATGATTTCCATAGTATTTATCCTAAATTTAGGCAATGCTAATTTTAGATATAACAATAATATCAAAATTCATTATTAATTTAAGCAGATTATTTACAAACTGTTACCCTATATTTTGTAAGCTTATTTAATCGTATTACTAATTTAAACCAAAAACAAAATGAGTAACCCAAACAACGAAAACACAGTAGAATCAGATGTAGCAGCAGAATGGACAGCGGCCTGGAGAGAACAATGTCCTGATAATTGTAAAGCCTTTTTAATCCCGGCAGTAGATTTAATCGAAGTCTTAAACGAAATGGGTATTCTAAAAGACAAGGCAGCAGCAAAAGCTCAGAAAAGAGCTTCTAAGAATAAATTAGATGTAAGAGCCTATATGGCCATTGGATCTGAAGATGGAGGTCCAGTAGAAGAAAGATTGTTAATTGTCGGTACACAAGAGGTTGATGGTGTATATAGAGATGTTATTAATGGGGAAATAGACGGAAAATCGGTAGGTTTAGGCGATAGTTCTAATAGTGGTATCTATGATTTTACATTACCGTGTCCTAATACCTGTGATAATGATAGTAAACTAAACTAGAGTTTGATAAAATTTTATGACTATAGTAGAAATACTTTCTCATTTAGGAACTTTTATACTGTTTATTAATACAGTCTTATGTATTAAAAGCTTTTCTTTGAAAAGAAGAAGAGCTTTTAATATTATGAGTGTATATCTAACGGTTACTTTTACAATAATAATAATTACTTCGTATTATCAGAGTAAAGGGATGAATAATTTATTTCTTTCCCATTTTTACTTTGTTTGTCAATTCATGTTTCTGTCATTTTTTTTTAAGAATTTATTGATAAATAAAACTCAAAGAAAAATAATTAATATCATTTTGGTAGGAGTTGTAATTACTATATTATTCCAATATTTATATAAACCTAATTTATTTTATAAATTCAACCTATTTGAAATTGTTCTTACTTCGGTTCCATTAATAATGTATTCAATAGTACATTTTTATAATATGTTGGGGAAAGAAAAAGAATATTTATATATAAACTCAGGTGTGTTTTTATATCTAACTGGTAGTACATTATTATTTGTAGCAGGAAACTATATTGTTTCGTCTAATTCAGTGCTAAATAAATCAATCTGGATTATTAATTCAGTATTATTTATAGTTTATCAAATTCTAATTTTTATAGAATGGAGGAAGTCGTTTTATCAGAAGAAAATTCAATAATATTTATGCTAGTTGCAGGTATTACTATTTTATTATTAATGGCTTCAGCTTTATTGTTGTTTTTCTATTTTTCCAATAAAAAGATTGTCCAGAAAGAACTAGAAAAAGCAAACTTAGCATTGTCTTACCAAAAAGACTTGTTACATAGCACTATAGAAACGCAAGAAGAAGAACGTAAACGAATAGCACAGGATCTGCATGATGCTATTAGTGCTAAATTGAATGTGGTAAGTCTTAGTACCAATGTATTAATAGATGGTAAATTAGCAAAAGAGGAGCAGGCACATACCTTACAACATATATTATCCGTAACCACCAAAACCTTAGAAAGTTCTAGGAGATTAGCTCACAATCTTTTACCGCCGATTTTAGAAAACTTCGGTCTTCAGGCGGCCATAGAAGAACTTTGTGATGAATTTATCAGTAGTAAAAAAGTGAAGGTAAATTATGAGATAAAATATAAAGATCTATTGTCTAAAAGCAATGAATTGCATATCTTCAGGATTATTCAGGAACTTCTAAATAATTCGGTCAGACATGGTAAAGCAGAAAATATAACATTAAAAATAAATGAGACTAACGAACAATTAGATTTAGAATACTCTGATGATGGAAAAGGATTTGATATAAAATCGGTAAATAAAAATAAGGGAATAGGCCTCAGAAATATCGAAAGTAGAGTAGAGATACTCGATGGGAAGCTTTCATATTACAGTGAGATCGGTAATGGAGCAAATTTTAACATTAGCACTAAAAAACCTCAACCATGAAAAAAGATATCATTAAACTAGCTATTGCCGATGACGAAACATTATTTAGACAAGGAATCACTTTCATCCTAGATAAAGAAAGTAATATAGAAATTAATATTCAGGCGGAGAACGGCAATGACCTGATCAAACAATTAAACCTAACAAGAGATTTACCAGAGATCATTTTAATGGATCTTAAAATGCCAGATCTTAATGGGGTAGAAACCACGAAGATTGTCAAGAAAAAGTTTCCTGAAATTAAAATCATCGCACTAACAAGTTATTATAGCAAACCTTTTATTACTAATATGATGCAGCAAGGAGCTGTTGCTTATCTTGCCAAAAATGCTACACCTACCGAGGTTATAAGTACCATAAACCATGTAGCTGTAAAGGGTTTTTATTATGATGAAAATGTCATGAGTATTCTGGAAGAAGCTTCATTGAAGATGAATAAACAATCCAGAGATGATGAATACTTAACCAAACGAGAACGAGAGGTTCTAAAACTAATTTGTGAACAAAAAACTACAGCAGAAATCGGAGAACAATTATTTATAAGCCCAAGAACAGTAGAAGGACATCGTAATAATTTATTAGTAAAAACGGGTTCTAAGAATATTGCAGGTCTAGTCATACACGCTATAGAGAACCAAATATTTGTAAGAAATCAACAAATATAATAGGTATTAAAACTTTTGCGTAAGTATCGTCTTATTTGACTCTATGTGAGTTTTATTAAATAAAATAACATAAAAATTCCCCTTTAACATATTTTTATGTTAATAAGTGGTTTTAAAGGTTAAAACACGTTAAAGCACTTGACAAAATTGCCATTTGCCATATATTAAAAGTGTTGATTTATTTAAACAAAAGAATAAATTAATGTTGCGGAAAATAGATTAATAATTAATCACATTTCCTACGAATTTGAAATTTTATAAAGCTATTGAATATGTTTGTTTCATATTCTTGATCTCTTAAATTAACTATTAGAGATTTCATTGTAAGCACTATTACCTTATAGCTTTTTTCAAAAATTTTTTTAGAATTATATATAAGTCGTTATAATTTTTAGTTATAAGAATTTTGATTTGAATATTTCAAATTCATTTAAAACTAATTTTTAATATTTAAAACTTAATTATGTCAAGTAGTAACAACACAATTATCGGATTAGCAACAGGAGCAGCACTCGGTGCAGTAACAGCACTATTATTTGCACCCGATACAGGAAAAAATACCAGAAAGAAAATTAAAGTCAAGGTAAAAGACACAACGGATGATTTAGCAGAAAGAGCGAATACAATCTCCAACGAGATCACATCAAAATTTAATTCACAGAAAGCAGAATTTTCTAGAGAAATCGATGGTTTAGTGAGTGACATGAGCTTAAAAGCGGACGATGTGATAGTGACTTTAGAGAAAAAACTGGAAATGATGAGAAAAAGAAATGAAAAGATTAATGCTAACTAACGGCTCATTAAACGTCGTTGATATTTAAATAAAACTAAATAAAAGTTAGTAATTAATAATTTCAAAAATATAAACATGAAAATTTTAAATAAAATACCATTTGTAGCCTTATTATTCACCTTTGCATTTGCAACTGCACAAGAGCATAATATGGAGGTAACTAAAGAAACAATTGTAAAAACTTATGAATTAGAGAGAGGAAATACAACCATTCCTTACGAAATCACCATCTGGAACAAAGAAATAGATCCTATTAAATTAGAAAAAGAAGACAAATATAAATTGAATCAAGATAGAGTAGACACACAAGAAAGAATTACTAAGGTGATTACGATTGACGATCAGGTTGATAATTCTTTTGATAATACTATTCAGATTTCATACTTAAAAGATGCAGATAAAGATTTTAAAATGATGCCTACTGACGAGGGATTTGTAATTATGGTAAAAGGTGAAGAGCTAAGATATTCTGTAGAAAATAAAGATTATGAGGTAAAAACTATTAATAAAAATTTCTTTATGATCGAGCAACCATCAGATTCTAAATAGGATTGCCTATATGATGGATAAAATATAAATTTCGAATTCGGGTCACATTTAAATTAGTTTTAAATGTTGACCCGAATTTTTTTACATACTAAAACTATTTTCTCGTCTAGAAGGTTTGTTGTAAAAAATAAATAAGTTTCACCACCTTCTTTAATCTTAAACTTTTTACGAATAGCAGAAACAGTTTCAGGAAAATTACGTGTGGTGATATTGGCTTTTGTAATTTTTTCTTTTTTAATAATTTGTTTCTGATAGGGTAGTACCGAAATCACTTCAAATTTTCTTCCGGGAAATTCTATGTTCTGATCCGAAGTATATAAATGAGAATGATTATGGAGTTTTTCTAGTTCATAAGCCTTTGAGATACTACAAAAACCTCCTGCTTTCATAATGGCAGCATTAGGTTCGTAAATATATTTTTTTGGTAAAGAAAGTTTTGGTAAAAAATTACTTTCTTCCTTTAATGAAAAGGAAAATGGTATATTTTTATCTTTTACCAGATTGATCGTGTGGATGATAGTGTCTTTTTTAGTTTCCTTTTCCAGAATCCAAAGCAGTTCCTTTACTTCATTATTTAGTGCAACTACGTGGATTTCTTTTACGAACTGCAATGATTTTAGTCCAGAATGGATGTCAAGCAGCGGAGAAGTTTTAATAAGAATATTTTTGCTTTTTGAAAATAATAAATCCAGATTGGATGGTACATTTGGTAGGCAATCTTCCAGAAAGAAAACTTTTCCTTTACTATCGTGTCTTCTAGATGGATCGATGTAAATCCAATCGATTTCTTCATTGTTTTTTAGGATTTTCAATCCATCACCAGCATGTGTTTCTATATTATTGGCGCCTAAAACCTGAAAATTATGAGATGTAATTTCGCTTAATAATGGATGTAACTCACAATGAATAACACGCTTTACTTTTTTAGAAAAATAATAATCATCAATTCCGAAACCACCTGTAAGGTCTATTAATGTATCACAAGAAACTAACTCACTTTTATAAATCGCCGTAGCCTCAGATGAGGTTTGTTCTAAATTAAGGGTAGGAGGATAATAAATACCTTTTGTTTGATGCCATAGAGGTAATTTATTTTTAGCTTTTAATCTTCCGCTGATCTGTTGCGCCAATTCCTGAACAGTTATATGTTCAAAAGGGCTTCCTGAGAGTATCAACTTTGTCAGATCTATGTTCTCGTCAGATTTTTTAAAGATATATTCTTGTATTTCTGTATGTAGGATTTCGGTGTTCAATCTTTTGATGTCGGTATTAAATATTCTAGAGATACCAGTTTTTGAAATGTATTTGTCACACTGAGCTTGTCGAAGTGTTTTCTATTAATTCTAAAGTTTCATTAATAAAATTTGTTTTTGATAAAACATAACCACCTCTATCATTTTTATGTTTTGCAGCTAATTTTATTTTTAGTTTTTCATATTCCATAGCCCTTTTGGGATGACTGATCAGATAATCTCTAAACTTTACTTGTTCCCACATTAGATTATTTTTTGGGCACATATGGATATGAAAAATTTGCTCTTTAGTACCATCAAGTTTATACCCTTTTCCAAAACTCATATAAGCATCAAATAGCTCTCTTTTTGGCACTAAGAAATAAGTATATCCAATTTTTTTAAATTGTTTGATAATGGTATCATCAAAAAGTAATTCCTCTGGAGTTTCGATTATAATATCTATATAGGGTTTGGATTTGATAGTAGGAATCGAAGTACTTCCAAAATGTTCAATTTGTAGGATTGCTTCTGTTGATATAGTATCTAATATAAGTTGCTTTTCTTGCATGAAAACACCTTTCCAAGCTGGGTTATGGTCAACTAATTGGATTGGGAATAAAGTATTCCATTCTTCTTTGGTTAAATCATAGAGTGTTTTCTTCATGTTTGAAGTATTTTGTATGTAATTGGTGATTATAGTTCTTTAGTCAATTGTTTCACAATTTTATACTCGGATAAAAATTCTTTGGCAATTACCTTAATAGCCGTATAAAAGGGTACAGCTACGATTAATCCACCAATCCCGAATAAGGCTCCAAAAATAAGAATAGCTAGGAAAATTTCTAAAGGATGTGATTTTACACTATTCCCAAAAATCAAAGGTTGATTTAGAAAATTATCAATCAATTGAATTACAATGTAACCAATCAAAATATATGTCAATTTTGGTAAAATTACAGATTGAAAATCATACCCTAAATTACTAGTTGTTGCTAATATCAATACTAAGGCTCCACCAAATAATGGACCTACATATGGGATGAGGTTAAAGATAGCTGCAATTAAAGCCACAGCAATCGCATTGTGGACTCCAAAAATTAATAACAGGATAGTGTATAATATAAATAGAATCAATATCTGAAGCAATAAACCAACGAAATAGCGAGATAATAGGTCCTTGATTTTAGTGAAAGCCCGCATAAACCTGGTTTCATTTTCTTTCTTTGCGAAAACAAGCAAGCTATTTTCTAATAATTTACTATCCTTCAGTAAAAAAAAAGAAATAAATAATACTGAAAACAACCCAATCAATACTGCGCCAAAACCACTTAAGAAAGTATTGATAGCATCTGGTATTGCCTTAAGGTCAAAAAATTGCATCAAATCCGTTTGCTTTATCAATTCTATGAAGTTTAGTTTTTCGACATTAAAGTAATCACTGATCTCCTGATTTAAACGGTCGAGATCATCACCAACTTCATTAATGTCGATGGATCCAATCAGTTGTCCTTGTTCTGTAACAATAGGAACGAATAATAAAAACAAACTAAGAAACAATCCAATCGTAATGAATAAGGCAAACATTACGGCAAGAGTATTATTAAACTTTAATCTTCTTTTTAAGAATTGTACTAACGGTCTTCCCATCAATGAAATAACAGCTGCAAAGGTGATATAAAGTAAGATGGACTGTATTTTATATAAAAACCAGAGTAACACCAGCACACCAACAAGGATTGCTATTGCTCTCAGAATACCATAAGCGATTGTTTTAGAACTCATAAGCAACTATTTTTTGTAGAAATCTTAGTTTTTAAAATTTAAATAATAATTTTCATCAACCATCAACCATCAACCATCAACCATCAACCATCAACCATCAACCATCAACCATCAACCATCAACTGTTTGGTAATTTCATATAGCGCAATTCCAGTAGCTGTAGCGACATTCATACTGCTATTAGTACCATACATATTTATGTGTATACTTTTTGTTGTTTTAGTTAATGCCTCTTCAGAAATACCTTGACTTTCATCCCCTATAATAAGGGCAATTTTATCATTGGCAGAAAAATCTATTTCTGATACTGGAACACTATTTTTTGTAATTTCTAATCCGATGATCTTATATCCTTCAGATTGTAATTTATCTATAACTGGTAGAATCTGATCTTCTTGTTCGTAAGGGATCATCTCATGAGTAGCTCTAGCGGTACGTTGCATTCGTTTGCTAATCACTGTGATGTCTTCTCCACAGAAATATATTTTTTCGATTCCAAAACTATCGGCAATTCTAAAAATACTACCAATATTTGCAGGAGCATTAACGCGGTCACAAACCAAAGTGATAGGAAATTGTTTTTTGACAAAAAGAGTGTTCTCGTGATGTAATTGCGCTGTCATTTATTTAATTCTCAAAAGCATACTTGATTATATTCGCCCCCATTTTTAGTGCTTTTTGACGAACTTCTTCTGGATCATTATGAATTTCCGGGTTTTCCCAACCATCACCCAGATCACTTTCGAAGGTAAATAACAATACCAACCTTCCTTTGTGAGTAATTCCTAATGCTTGTGGACGTTCTCCGTCATGTTCATGTATTTTTGGCAACCCTTTTGGGAATTTATATTTCGAAGAAAAAATAGGATGAGAAACAGGTAGCTCTACTAACTCTTTATCAGGAAATATTTTAATCAATTCTTTTTTGACATAAGGCTCCATACCGTAATTATCATCAATATGCAAAAAACCACCGCTTAATAAGTAGTTTCTCAAATTCTCTGCATCTTGTTCTGTAAAAAAAACATTTCCGTGACCAGTCATATGGATATACGGATACTGAAAAATGTCTACACTTTCAGGTTTTACAGTTTTAGGTTTAGGACTCATCGCTGTGCGAATATTTTGGTTGCAGTAGCTAATTAGATTAGGTAATGCAGTAGGATTACTATACCAATCACCACCACCATTATATTGTAATACTGCAATATCCTGAGCTGCTATGGTTCCAGAAAATAATAAGAGGCAAATAAAACCTGTAAGTTTTGTGATCATCATCGTCTAAATAATAGACTTTAAAAGTACTAAAATAAACGAGATGATAAGAAACCTTTTTATACTATTAACGATCACAATTTCCGGATTGATTACTGCTCAGGATAATCGTGAAGCAATTGTGGTAATGGAATTATTTACCTCACAGGGGTGTAGCAGTTGTCCTCCAGCTGATGAATTACTCGATACTATTAAAGATAAATATAAAGATGATAATGTTTTTGTTTTATCCTATCATGTGGATTACTGGAACCGATTAGGTTGGAGAGATCCTTTCAGTGATGAAACATTTAGCGATTACCAAAGGGATTATGCTATACAATTTAATAGCCGATCTATTTATACACCGCAATTAGTAGTTAATGGCAGTGAGCATTTTACAGGATCTAATAGTACTAAAGCATTAGCAGCGATAAGAAACTATTCAAAATCTAAAACTACCAATACTATAAAACTTACTGATTTGAAAAAAGAAGATGATCAGATTGTAATGGGATATAATATAAAAGGTTTGACATTTGATCAAGTTACTTTTGCATTAGTCATATCAGAACGAACAACAAAAATCAGTAGAGGAGAGAATCGAAACAGAACCCTTAAAAACGCTAATATTGTTGTTGATCGTTTGGTTAAAGAAGAAGAATCTGGGTTGATCACTTTATCTATTCCTGATTGGATAGGTAATAGCGATGAATTATCTATCATCGCCTATACACAAAATGACAAATTAAAGACTACTGGAGCCACCAAAATAAATATCTAATTAAATTTCCCAAGTGTTTAAACTAAAAAAAACACAACAATCATTGTTGTGTTTTTTTTAGTTTATAGTTTGTCTCTTCCTAAAATAGCGTTACACAAAAATGTTAGTTCATTTTTATCTATTACTACTATTGTGCAATACGCTTTAAACTACTGTGTCCCTATTTTTAATAATGGTCATATAATTTTATACAAAAAAGTATATTAATTCGTTAAGCTAATGAATAGAGCATGAATTTTAGCAACAACACTTAAGCTTATTCAGGATTTTATAAATGCTTTCAAAAAATAACCACTATGAAAACTTATAAGACAACAAATTTGAGAAAGTCAATTGCATTGCTATTTTTTATAGTATGTCAAATTTCATTAGTAGCACAAACAGTAAACTATACAGAATCCACCAATATTATTGCAAATCCTGAAAGAGGTTTACAAAAATATTCTATAACCTCTAGTGACTATGCAATCACATCTGGAGCAAATAATTTACCTGTTTCTACATTGAATAGCTGGAAAAGTAGTTCGGATAAAGTGACTGTCGTGTATCGATATTTTCTTCTAGATGCTTTTTTGAATTCAGATATTAACACTACTTTTTTGAATAACATACAAAACGATTTTGATAATGTAAGGGAAGCAGGCTTTAAAATTATAGTACGTTTTTCTTATTCTAATGCCCAAGGAACAGATGCGCAACAGCCTATAAAATCTCAAATACTAACTCACATCTCTCAACTATCACCAATATTAAATGCTAACAAAGATGTCATTTTTTCTCATCAAGCAGGTTTTATCGGTACTTGGGGAGAATGGTATTATACCAATTCGACAGAATTTGGTACAGATGGTAACATCTCTACAGCGCAATGGGCCAATCGTAAGGAAATTATTGATGCCATGTTAACCGCTACGCCTATAGAAGTTCCGATTCAAGTTCGATATGCAGGAATTAAAACCAACATGTACGGGGTTTCGCAACTAACCGAACAAACTGCTTATAAAAATACTGCTAATGCCAGAATCGGTTTCTTTAATGATGCTTTTCTGAATGATTGGGGTGATCAAGGAACGTATTCTATATCCAGTCAATGTGAGAATCCTATAGGTACAACGGATTACAATTATATCTCGAATGAAACCAAGTATTTACCTATGACAGGAGAAACTAATGGATTGAGTCCTTGCGATAATGGTTTTAGAACCACGGGAGAAAATGCTATAAATGAATTAGATTTAACTAATTGGACGACTATTAATAGAGATTACTATACACCTTTTTGGGATCAGGTAATTAGCTCAAATCACTATAACGATATTTTAAAAAACGTAGGCTATAGATTTGTGTTAAATTCATCTACAGTAACATTAGATGATACAGGTTTTGATTTGACTTTGAGTATATCCAATACTGGTTTTGCAAGACCTTTTAAACAAAGAAACGTTTATCTAGTTATAAAGAATACCGCCACAAATGCCATTACAAAAGAATTAATCAATACGGATATTAGAACCTGGGAAACTACTGTTTCCATTACTCAAAATTTCGATTTTCAATTATCTGGAACATTTCAATTATATCTTTGGATGCCTGATAATGAAACTTTATTAGAAACAAATCCCGATTATAGTATACAATTTGCTAATTCAGGTACTTGGGATTCCGTAACAGGATATAATGATTTACTGCAAACCATAAATTTAACGACACTTAGCATTGCAGATTTCTCACTTAATGAATACCTATTTATGTACCCAAATCCAGCATCGGATTTTATTACAATTCAATTAAAAAACTCTGATAAAGAAAAAGTTAAAATCTATAATACTGTTGGAAAAGTAGTTAAAGAAGTGTTGATTTCTAATAATCATAAATTGGACATTTCTAAATTACCTAATGGAGTATACTTTATATGTTTAGATAACAATAAATTATCAACTTATAAATTTGTAAAGCAATAATGTAAGAGAAGAAATAATGTGTTGATTAAAAGTCTATTTTATATAAGTTAACCGGAAACACTTATAAAAACTATAAATGACATAAATATCCCTCATTATTATACTCAAAAAGGAATTTTTGGTGCTTGACACCCATAATATCCTATTAATATTTGAACAGCGTATTTTTTAAAAAGCGAATCGGAATATTATAAATAATTATTTCCTTCTACATTCGCTATCTTAGCGTATCATCCCACGGTGACAATCAATCATATTCACACATAAATCATTCATCATGGCTAAAAAACGTACATGGAAATTTTGGACCTCAAGAACTTTACTTATCATTTTGGTTTTGGGATTACTTTGGCTTGTTAATCTTATCTGGTTTCGACCTTTTAATATCAATCATTTTTATGACAAAGTATTTTTAGAACTGGCTTTAGATAGCCCTGAACTTACCACTTCGATGGGAATTCCTGTTATCTATGACTGGTCTAAGGATGAATTAGATGATATTTCTGATGCGAAGCAATGGGAAACTTTCAATAAAATGAAAGAAGACTATAAAACTTTACAAAGTTATGATTTTGAAAACCAATCAGAACCGAATCAATTGAACACTAAGATTTTAGGATTTTATCTGGAAGGGTTAGTGGATGGTGAGCAATTTTTCTATCACGATTATCCTGTTAATCAAATGGGAGGTATACAGAGTTCATTACCAAGCTTGATGGAAAATTCGCATAAGCTTAGAGATAAAAGCGATGCCGAAGCGTATATCACACGATTATCTCTTTTTGATACTAAGTTTGATCAATTAATAGAGAGCTTAAAGATAAGAGAGGATAAAGGTGTTATTCCTCCAAAGTTTGTTACGGATCGTGTATTAGACGAAATGAAAGGTTTTATTGGTGAGAAAAAATCAAACATTCTATATACTAATTTCGAAACTAAAATTGACAAATTAGAAGAGCTGTCTCAAGAAGAAAAAGATACTCTAAAAAAACGAGTCGAAGAGGAAATAGAAACGACTGTTTTTGGGGCTTATAAAAAACTCATTGCGTATTTCGAACAGCTTAAAGGAAAGGCTAAAACAGATGATGGAGTTTGGAAATTACCGGAAGGAGAAGCGTATTATAGATATCAGTTAAAGCAGCGTACCACGACAGATCTTGATCCCGAAGAAGTGCATCAAATTGGATTATCAGAAGTAGCTAGGATAAAAAGTGAAATGCAAGAAATTCTTTCTGCAGAAGGATATATTGACTCTACAAAAACGTTGGGTGCTATCATCCAGGAATTAAATAAAGAAGAACGTTTTCTTTTTCCAAATAATGATGAAGGAAGACAAATGGTACTCGATGAATATGATCGTATACTATCCGAAATTAGTGCAGGTCTTGACGATGCATTCGATATAAGACCAAAAGCTGGTCTTGAGGTAAAACGAGTTCCGGAATTTAAAGAAGAAGGATCAGCGGGTGCATATTATAACAGACCCGCTATGGACGGTTCTCGTGGAGGTGTATTTTATGCAAACCTTAGAAACGTTCACGAATCTGTAAAATTTGGGATGAAAACACTAGCCTATCACGAAGGAGTGCCGGGGCATCATTTTCAAATTGCGATTCAATCAGAACTAGAAGGAGTTCCCATTTTTAGAACTATAGGTCTTTTTACATCCTACATAGAAGGATGGGCGTTGTATTCCGAACAATTGGCTTGGGAGTTAGGTTTTTATAAAAATGACCCTTTTGGAAATTTAGGAAGGTTACAGGCAGAGATGTTTAGAGCGGTTCGACTTGTCGTAGATACAGGTATTCATCATAAAAAATGGACAAGAGAACAAGCAATTAATTATATGGTACAAAATACAGGGATGACCACAACAGAGGTTACTACAGAAATTGAACGATATATTGTTTGGCCGGGACAAGCCTGTGCATATAAGATTGGGATGCTTAAAATATTAGAACTTAGAGAAAAAGCAAAGAAAAAGCTAGGCGATCGTTTTGACTTAAGAGATTTTCACAATGCGGTTTTGAAAAACGGAGCAGTTCCCTTGGATATTTTAGAAGAGATTATTGATGCATATATTGAGAGCGTTCAAAAGAAAAAATGATAGTTTGGACTATGTGAAAAATAAATTATAATTAAAGTTTATGAACCTAGCAGAAAATAAAAAGAAGGCTATCGCTTTTTATAAAATGGCATATGAAGGGAACCCTAGAGAGGCCGTGCAAAAATATCTTGGTAATCAGTATATCCAGCACAATCCTGATGTAGCTGATGGCATCGAAGGTTTCGTTTCCTATTTTGAAAGGATGCAAAAGGAGTATCCCGATAAATCAATTGAATTTGTAAGGTGCATTGCAGAGGGAAATTTGGTGTCTCTTCATACGCATCAGACTTGGCCTGGAAATGATGAATACGTTACTATGGACTTTTTTCGTTTTGATGCGCAGGGGAAAATATGCGAGCATTGGGATGCAATACAACAGATTCCAAGAAAATCAGCCAATACTAATAAAATGTATTAATATCAAAGAGTTGATGTCAATCTTTTAGATAACAATAAGCTGGAAAGATGAGAATAGCCTATATACTTTTTGATGAAATAACGCTTTTAGATTTTATAGGGATTTATGATCCAATAAAAAACATAAAAACAAAAAAACACATCGAACATTTAGATTGGGATTTATGTGCAACAAACACAACCATTAAGGATAGTTTTGGGTTAGAAATTGTAGTTGATAAAATAAAACCTGATTTGTCTGATTATGATATGGTAATAGTTCCTGGAGGTTTTGGAACCAGAGCATTACAATACGATAAAGAATTTATAGATTGGTTACAAACAGCAAATGGAGTTAAGTATTTAGTTTCAATTTGTACGGGAAGTTTGTTATTAGGAGCTGCAGGATTTCTCAAAGGAAAAATGGCAACAACAAATTTTAATGAATATCAATCACTAGAGAAATATTGCGATACAGTTTTGGATAGTAGAATTGTAGATGATAATAATGTAATTACAGCTGGAGCAGTAGCTTCATCCTTAGATCTTGGATTGTACATATGTAAAAAGTTGATTGGAGATGAGAAAGCTGAAGATATAAGAAAAGTAATGGATTATCATCCAAAAGAATTCAAAATTACAATACATTAGCGAATAATAATTTGATAAGATTCTTTGCACCAAAAAAAACACAAATTACATATATGGCTAAATTACCAAAACAGTATCAATTTTTAGATGTATCCGATTATGGGAGATCTCCAGGACATTGGATCGCTGATTCATTGAAAAATACGAGATTGACACCCATTCATGTGACTACTTTGTTTATTGTTTCAGGTATTATGGCAATTGTTTGTATGTTATATTCATATAATGCTGCAGCCGCACTTTTCTTGATTTTAAAGTCTATTTTGGATGCTGCAGATGGTGAATTGGCAAGAATAAAATGCACGCCTTCTTATACAGGTCGTTATTATGATTCCATAGCTGATATTATTTTAAACTTTTTATTTTTACTTACGTTTTGGTATATCACAGATAGTTCTATTATTCTTATGTTATTCGCCTTTATTGGAATTCAATTACAAGGAACAGTTTATAATTATTATTATGTGATCTTAAGAAATACTGTAAAAGGAGATGCTACTAGTAGAGTATTTGAAGATACAGCGCCTACAGCAATGGAAGGAGAGAAACAACGTACGGTAAATATCTTTTATAGAATTTATGATATCCTTTATATAGTTTTTGATAAAACAATATACTTTCTTGATAAGGATGCAAATAATAGCAAGCCTTTTCCAAAATGGTTTATGACATTGATATCTGTTTTTGGTCTTGGGTTTCAGTTATTGTTTATGGCAATAATGCTATTACTTGATTTAGAAAAATACGTAATACCTTTTTTTATAGGATACTCGATTTTAATACTTGTTTTCATTGGGATTCGAAGATTTGTTTTGAAATGAATATTATCTTTTGAAGAGGAGTACTTACTCGTTTTTATAACAAATAAAATAGCTACCTTGATTAAATATCTAACATTTTCTGATTTAGATGATCGTCTTATAGGTCAATACAGAAACGGAATAAACTTGGCCTTCCCTGATGTTATTCTAAATTCTCAAGTCACTAAAAAGTATTGGAGTAGGCTAGAGAAGTACTTTCCGCAGACCCAATTATTCATAGTGAGTGACGATAATAATTTAATCGGTTTTATGAATGCGATACCATTATTTTGGGATCAACCATTAAGTGAATTGCCTAATGAAGGATGGGATTGGCTATTGAAAAAGGGAATCAATGATTTCGAAAATGAAATAGAGCCAAATAGCTTGGGAGGGTTGCAAATTATAGTTGCTAAGGGCTATCTCAGAAAAGGATATAGTAAGTTATTAATTGAAAATGGTAAAAAAGTTAAAGAAAATTTAGGGTTTAAGAATTTTATAATTCCCATACGACCTATTCTAAAATATAAGTATCCTGAGATGAAGATGAAGGATTATATGAATTTAAAGGAGAATGGTGAAATTATGGATCCTTGGATAAGAACTCATATGAAAAGTGGAGCAGAGATTATTAAGGTTTGTGAAAACTCTATGAATATAATCGGTGATATTAATTTCTGGGAAGGCCTATTGAAGAAAGAAATCAATAGATCAGGCGGATACAGAGTACAGGAAGCTCTGAATTTAGTGACTATCAATATAGAAGATGATTTCGGAGAATATAGAGAAGAAAATATTTGGATCAGTTATATGTAGATTTACTTTAATACTAAAACTTAGAATCTAAAAAGAGCATTATCATTGTTGATAATGCTCTTTTTAATTAGTATAATTTAAAGCTTATTTGATCACTAATTTCTTAGTAACTGATGTGCCATTTTGATCTAATTTCACGATATAAATACCAGTATTTAGATCTGATACATTTAAACGAGTATCATTTAAAGTTTTAGAAATAACTTGTTTCCCTAACATATCAAAAATGCTAACATTAACAGTAGTATTTGATTTTGTAGTAATATTTACAAAACCTGTATTTGTTGGGTTAGGAGATATAGCGAAGTTATTTGTAGGTTCATCAAATGAATCAACCGATAGTGTACTTGCATTATCATTAGCAGCACCAGGAGTACCTAGATCACCACTACCAAATGAAGTAATAGCTTCGGCCCAATTAGCACCATCATCATTAGCGGTACTATTTAAATCGTTAATGGATAATTCCATACTCGCTCCTGTAGGATCAGGAAACGTAGCGCCATTATCCCAAATAACCTGATCTATAATTGTAGAACTACATTCTATAATAAGCCCATCTGTGGAATTTCCTAGAGAAACTACATCATAAGTATAATCCGGTGTAATTCCTCCATTTGGAGTTGCTTCATTAGCTAACAACACATATCCCATTGCTGGAACAACTACTGATGATGCTATAACATGTGTTTCTGTAGTAGAAGTTTCATCTTTAATGATCCAACTTTGTATATCAATTGGACTTCCTGTGGTATTATATAGCTCAAAATATTCTCCATTAGGATCATTTCCAGCAGCTGATGGGTTTTGCATCACTTCTGTAATGATAATATCACCAACGTTTGCACATGTCGCAACCGGAGATACTGTACCACTTAATCCAATGGTTTCATCCATTGCTACGCCAGTTGAAGATACTGTAATGTCTCCTGTATATGAATTAGCAGTAAGACCAGATACCATTCTTACGAAAATTTCAGTATTATTTACAGTTCCCGTAGTTGGCATAATAGAAACAGAAGATCCAAAACCAGTTCCTGTAGTTAGCGAAACTTCAAAATTCATTGGTGCAGTTACAGTAATGTCATTAGTAAGGAATAAACCTTCTACATTAAAACTGTCTTCAGCAGAAGGACCTGCTCCTTCAAAATATGAAAAATCACCAATAAATCCAGTAATTGTAAATTGAGGATCAGCCGGAGAAACAGTTCCGCTTAATGCCACAGTTTGATCAGCGGCTCCTGTAGATGATGCAGTAGCATCTCCCATATAAGAATTAGATGTTAAACCAGCCGCTAAACGTACAAAAATTGTAGTAGTTGCGATTGTTCCCATGTTAGGAGTAATTGCAACGGAAGATCCAAAACCAGTTCCTGTAGTTAGTGATACTTCAAAATTCATTGGAGCAGTTACTGTAAGATCTGTGGTTAAGTTTAAAGCAGAAACTGTAAACGTACCCTCATTAGAAGGACCATTTGCTTCAAAATAATCTAACCCTGAAACTGCACCACCAACATTTATTGTAGGTGTTGTAGACACAGTAGTTGTATATGTACCGATACCACCGATAAGTGTTTCAAATGTATCTGCGCCACCTTGACAAGTTCCAAGATTGTTTAAAGTTCTTACTCCAGGTATCGTCCAGTTTACTTCTATAAAGCCAGCATCAGGCCCTGTTCCATCAACTCGTTTAGCATAAGAATCCGCATATTCCCAAGTAGCACCAGTTCCATCTGTACCATCTACACCGTATTGATCTACCGTTGCACCAGAACTATTTAATATAATTCTAACTCTATCATCTCCATTAAGGTTTATAGTATTAGAGGTAATAATATTAGCAGTAGCCAATGAGGGGAATTCTGAAGTAATACTAGTTGCGCTTCCCGTAGTAGTGATATAAACAAACCCGTCTGTTACTGTTCCAAGTCCAGAAAGATCCTGAGTGTTTCCCCAAGTTGTACCAGCATTAATTTGATTTTCTAAAGAGTATAAAGAAAAATCAACCATTCCGTCAGCATAAATCTCTAATAATTTCGGATTTCCTCCAGAACAATCTCCATCCACAATAGCAGTTATTATGGGGTTTTGACCATAAGAAGCTAAAGAGAGTGTAATAGTAAAAAGTAAAAAATAAAGTTTTTTCATAATAGTAATTATAATTGAGTGAAAATTGAGCGTTAAATATACGAAGAAATAAGAAGGGTAAAACCATAGGTTTTAGTAATTTATCAACCTTAATTATTACGTAACAATAATTTTACTTTTGTAAGCTAAAGTTAATAGTTTATTCGGAAGAAACATCGATTGCTAAGGAAACACCTTAAAAATAATTAATTGACTTAATTGATGTAAAAAGGCATTAAAATTATTCTTAGAAACCACCAATTGGTAATCCATTAATATCTTGCACTGAAATAATGAATTCATTGATAAACTTTAGACAGATAATGGTATTAACTGATGTAACTGAGGGGCAGGTTCTGTAGTGTCATCAATTTACGAATAACCATCAAAAGGCGTAAAGATACATGTTAAGGGCCTAATTTTTAATACTCTATTTTTATTGGTAATAATGATAAAGACACCAAATTATCTCATTACGAGTTCAGAAAAGCAATACTATGAACAGCAACAATAGCAGCAGTTTCTGTTCTCAGTCTAGTTTCTCCTAAAGTAACTGGTTTATAACCAGTTTTTATTGCCTTTTCAATCTCTTTAGTAGAAAAATCACCTTCAGGACCAATTAATATGGTAGTACTGTTTTTTAGGATCAATATATCTTTTAATGATTGCTTTTTTGTTTCCTCACAATGTGCCATAAGCAATTGATCCTTGTTTTCTTTTTGAATAAAATCCGAAAATGAAATGGCAGGATTCAATTTTGGTAAATAATTTTGTAAAGACTGTTTCATTGCACTTTGTAAAATACGTTCAAAACGTTCTAGTTTTACAACTTTTCTCTCACTATGATCACAAATGATTGGTGTGATTTCATCAATTCCAATTTCGGTGGCTTTTTCCAAAAACCATTCATATCGATCGTTCATTTTAGTTGGTGCAACTGCAAGATGTAATCGATAGTTTTTAGGAGTTTTGAGTTCTTTATGTTCTAGTTGTATAATACATTTATTAGGGCTAGAAAAAGTTATTACTCCTTTGCAAAGTAACCCTGATCCATTTGTGATCTGCAGAGTGTCACCTTCCTTTTTTCGTAATACTTTAGAAATATGTTTACTTTCTTCTCTAGAGAACTCGAATTCATCAATAGTTTCTGTAATATCTTTGCTATAGAATAATTGCATATTATAATAGACGATTACTAATTGTATATTGGATTAAAACTAGTTAAGTAGTATCATTTCAGTTTTCTGCTACTTAATACTTACTACTAAATTAAAACTTAATTCTGGCCTTGGCCACAACACTCATATCAGTAAAATCTTTTTTAAGATATTTTAGATACCCAACGATCCCGATCATGGCGGCATTATCCGTGGTGTATTCAAATTTTGGTACAAAAGTCTTCCAACCATATTTATGTTCTCCTTCTTTCAATGCTTTTCGGATCCCAGAGTTGGCAGAAACACCACCACCAATGGCAATAGATTTTATTCCAGTCTCTTTGGATGCTTTTTTTAGCTTATCAATTAAGATATTAATAATTGTATATTGAATAGATGCACAAACATCTTCTAGGTTTTCATTAATAAAATTAGGATTTTCCTTTACCTGCTTTTGAACAAAATATAACACTCCAGTTTTAAGTCCGCTAAAACTAAAATTCAATCCATCAACACGTGGTTTTGTGAATGGAAATGCCTTAGGGTTTCCGGATTGTGCATATTTATCGACTAAAGGTCCACCAGGATAAGGAAGGCCTAATATTTTTGCACTTTTATCAAAGGCTTCTCCTACGGCATCATCGATAGTTTCTCCAATAATTTCCATATCAAAATGGTCATTGACTTTTACGATCTGGGTGTGACCACCGCTAATCGTCAAAGCAAGGAATGGAAAATCAGGTTTTTCAAATTCGTCTTCATCTATAAAATGTGCCAGAATATGTGCCTGCATGTGATTAACATCAATTAGAGGAATGTCCAATGCTAATGCTAATGACTTGGCAAATGAAGTACCAACGAGCAAAGATCCCATTAAACCAGGACCGCTTGTAAAGGCAATAGCACTTAGGTCAGAGGTGTCAATATTCGCTTGTTTTATAGCTTGATCAATTACAGGGACAATGTTTTGTTGATGTGCTCTAGAAGCTAATTCAGGAACTACTCCGCCGTATTGTTCGTGAATTTTTTGGGTGGCTACAACATTTGATAATACTCTACCGTTGCATAATATGGAGGCAGAGGTATCATCGCAAGAAGATTCAATACCTAAGATGTATACATTTTGTGAGCTCATTATGAGGAAAAGGGCATAGAAATTGTTAATATTGTCTGCAAAGTTAAAACAATAAAACGTATCAAAAAATTCGGGAAAATATTGAAGAGGGTTTTACTTACCCTTATTTCGCTATTTGTACTACTGGTGATCTTATTTTCCATTCCTGCAGTTCAAACTTTTTTTGGTAGAAAAATCACAACGTATCTTAATAAAGAATATGGCGTAGATATAAACATAGGTCGCGTAGGACTTACATATTCGGGAGATGTTAATCTTAAAGAAATTTTTGTAAAAGATCATCATCAGGATACTTTGTTATATGCTAAAAGTATCGCTACTTCAATTCTGAATATTAGAGAAATTACTAAGGGTCAGCCGGAACTAGGAGATGTTGCTATAAATGATCTCACATTTAGAATGAAAATGTACAAGGATGAGAGTAGTGATAACTTAATGACGTTTATCAGAAAATTTAATACAGGTAAAACTTCTACATCGAATACAAAGTTTTTATTGACTACTGGAAATGTTACTATGGAGGATAGTAAGTTTAGTTATATAGATGAAAATCTAAACACCCCCAGAATTGTTGTACTAAGGGATATTACTTTAGAAGCAGAAAGCTTAAAAGTGGATGGAGAAGATTTCTATATTACAACCAATATGCTTTCATTCAAAGACCATAGAGGGCTGAATGTTTCTAATCTAAAAACTGGATTTTCGATTACACCTACCGAAATGAAATTTCGTGAGTTGTTAATAGAAACTGTCGATTCTAAAATCGAAGGAGAAATTGTGTTTTCGTATGAAAGGGGAGGGCTCGTAGATTTTGAGAATAGTGTCAATATTGATGCTGATTTTACAAAAGCGACTATTTCTACGAATGATTTAATACCTTTTTATAAAGAATTTGGTAACGACGAAGATCTGATTATTAAAAATACGAACGTAAAAGGTACGCTTAATGATTTTAAAGTACTAAACTCAAACATTACAGGATTAGATCGGTCTATAATTCAAGGAGATATTAGAATACGAAATGCAGTAACAAATGCATCAAAATTTCGATTAGATGGTGATTTAAAGAACTTAACGACTAACTATTATGACCTTGTTAATTTATTACCAGGAATT
The DNA here is from genome assembly GCF_003443675.1 of Aquimarina sp. BL5. NCBI lineage: Bacteria > Pseudomonadati > Bacteroidota > Flavobacteriia > Flavobacteriales > Flavobacteriaceae > Aquimarina > Aquimarina sp. BL5. The sequence continues at coordinate 5,947,903 of NZ_CP031963.1, forward strand.
TTAGGAGAGTCTTTGCCAAAACAACTATATCAATTAGGAAGTGTAAAAGGTGTAGGTACTACGATTGTAACTATTAAGGATGTCGATGTAGACATGAATTTCTATTCTCAATTAGGAAAGATCAATGCGTTTGTTTTACTAGGAAATCTTGATAATGTAAAAGAAGCAACTTACAATGGGAATGTGATTTCTAATAATTTTAATATAGGACAATTATTAGGTAAATCAAGATTAGGAAATGCGGCTTTCGATATTCATGTTGATGGAAGTGGGTTTACTTTGAAAAATCTTGATACGAAATTAGAAGGAGATATAAGAAAGTTAGAATTTAATGGATATTCTTACACTAACTTAAATGTATTCGGGAATCTAAAAGATCCGGTTTTTGATGGGAAACTAATTTCTGATGACCCCAATGTAAAATTCACTTTCAACGGAGTAGCTGATTTATCAAAGGAAATCAATAATTATGATTTTACAGCAAATGTGGATCATATTGATTTAAAACAGCTAAATATTTTTACCAGAGATAGTATGTCTATCTTTAATGGTGACGTAATGATGAAAATGAAAGGAACCGGAATTAATGACGCTTTTGGTACAATTTCTTTCGAAAAAACATTATACAAAAACCCAAATGCAAGTTATTACTTTGACGATTTTGAGATCACTTCTAGTTTTGACAATCAGAACGTAAGAACTATAACTGTGAATAGTCCCGACATTATTGATGGGAGTGTTAAAGGAGTTTTTAGATTCGAGAATGTATATGATTTGTTTCGTAATTCTATAGGTAGTTTATATGCAAATTTTGAACCTACCGAGATCACTGATAATGAATTCATGGAATTTAATTTCAAAATTTATAATAAAATTGTGGATGTATTTTTTCCAGAAATTGAATTCGCACCTAATACATTTATCAAAGGTAAAGTAGAAAGTAACGATTCTGAATTTAAGTTAACTTTCAAGTCTCCGTCGATTAAGGCATTTGATAACTTAATGAAAGAAGTAGATATACAAGTTGATAATAAGAACCCCTTATTTAATACTTATGTAGCTATTGATAGTATCGATACGAAGTATTATGATGTATCCGAATTTAGTTTGATTAATGTGACGTTAAAAGATACGTTATTTATGCGATCAGAGTTTAAAGGAGGCAAGAATAATGTGGATGATTACAACTTGGAGTTTTATCATACGATTAATGAAGATAATAATTCTGTTCTAGGATTTAAAAAATCTGACTTTACTTTTAAAGGATATACCTGGTATGCAAATCCCAATAGAAGTAAAAATAGTAATAAAATAGTTTTTGATAATAATTTTCAAAATATTGATATTCGATCCATCCTTCTAAGGCACGAAGAAGAACAAATAAGTGTTTCTGGTGTTATGGAAGGTAAAAGTAATAAAGATATCAAAGCAACCTTCGAGGATGTAGATTTAAACAAAATTACACCCTATATAGAGAACCTAAAATTATCAGGGATAGTAGATGGAGATTTAACGATACTTCAGGACAAGGGAGTCTATTTTCCAAGTTCCACAGTAATTATTAATGATTTGGCTGTAAATGATTCAGATTTAGGTGAGCTTAGGGTGAATGTTTCTGGTAATGAGTCGCTTACTCAATACAATGTAAATACCAGGTTGGTGAATAAGAACGATCAAAAAATACTTTCTGCAATAGGATCCATTGATGTTTCTAATAATAATCCAGATATGAATATAGATGTAAGTTTGGATCAGTTAGATATGTCTGGATTTAGTGCTTTGGGTGGAATTGTGATATCAGACCTTAGAGGATTGGTAACAGGTAATGCAAAGGTGACTGGGAATTACGTAAATCCTTCTATCGATGGAGTTTTAAAATTAAATCAAGCGGGGTTAAAAATTCCATACCTAAACGTGGACCTTGATTTTGATAACGATTCCAGAATTATCTTAAACGAACAGCGTTTTAACTTTGATGATATAGATATTACAGATACAAAATATGATACCAGAGGAATTTTAGGAGGATTCATCGGACATCAGCGCTTTTCTAAATGGGAATTGGGACTCAAGCTAACTGCTAATGAAAGATTATTGGTATTGGATACAGAAGAGGATGAAGAGTCCTTGTATTATGGAACAGGTTTCATTAGTGGAGATGCAACAATTGAAGGACCTACGGACGGTTTAGTTATTAATGTGAATGCCACGACAGAAAAAGGAACTGTTTTTAAAATCCCATTAAATGAATCCGAATCGATTGGTGATAACTCCTATATCCATTTTTTAACCCTAGAAGAAAAGAAAGCACGTTTAGAAGGTAAAGAAATCATACTAAAAGAAATCAAAGGGTTAGAACTTAATTTTGATCTCGATGTAAATGATAACGCTTTGGTAGAAGTAGTTGTAGATAAAAAAACAGGTAGTTCTTTAAAAGGGCGTGGTGCAGGTACATTGCTTATTGAGATAAATACGAACGGTAAGTTTAATATGTGGGGGGATTTTGTAGCATATGAAGGAAGTTATAATTTTAGATATGGCGCATTAGTTGGTAAAGATTTTACAGTAAGATCAGGAGGGAGTATCAACTGGGATGGTAGTCCAACTAGAGCGAAACTTAATTTAAGTGCCGTATATAAAACCGAAGCGAATCCTGCAGTATTATTAGAGAATGCTACGGTCAATCGAAAAATTCCAGTAGAAGTAGTAGTTGATTTAAATGGAGAATTAATACAACCTGATCTTAACTTCAATATAGAATTACCAAATCTAAGCTCTGTTGCTAAGAGTGAATTAGAATATCAATTAGAAGACCAAGCAACAAAAGAACTACAGGCCTTATCATTAGTTACCCAAGGGCAGTTTTATAGTGGAAATTTAGATCCGACTTTTATAACAGGAAATCTAGTGGAGCGTGCAGCAGGATTGGTAAATGGTATATTTTCTGGTGATGATGATAAGTTTAGAGTTGGTGTGAACTATGTTCAGGGAAATAGAAACATTGATCAAGAGGCTGCAGACCAATTTGGAGTTACGGTATCGACTCAGATCAATAATAAAATTCTTATTAATGGTAGAGTAGGAGTTCCTATAGGTGGCGTAAGTGAATCTGTAGTAACAGGTGATGTAGAAGTAGAATATTTGTTTAATGAAGAGGGAACATTGAAAGGAAAGATTTTTAATCGTCAGAATGAGATTCAGTTTATTGGAGAGTCTCAAGGATATAAACAAGGTTTGGGACTATCTTACTCGGTGGATTTCAATAATTTCAATGAACTTTGGCAAAAGGTTTTTAATTCTAAAAAGGAAAAAGATACTTTGGTTGTAAAAACTCAGGATACAACCAAAATAGACACGCCAGAATTCATTAATTTTACGGACAAGAATAAGTAATTTGATTAAATTTTACACGCAATAAATGGCTAGACAAATTAAAACTATCGGAGTAATGACATCTGGCGGGGATTCTCCTGGGATGAATGCCGCTATACGTGCAGTTGCTCGTTCCTGTTCATATTACAATGTAAAATGTATTGGTTTTTATCGGGGCTATCAAGGAATGATAGAAAATGATTACTGTGAGCTGAATGCTAGAAGTGTGCGTAATATAATAAGTGCAGGAGGGACAATCCTTAAATCAGCTCGATCTAAAGAGTTTATGACAGTAGAAGGAAGAAAAAAAGCAGCAGAAAATCTTAAAAAAAATGAAGTCGACGCCATGATATTAATTGGTGGAGATGGTACTTTTAGAGGTGGTGAAATATTTAGTAAAGAGCACGATATTCCTATTATAGGTGTTCCTGGAACCATTGATAATGATATTGCAGGTACTAATTTTACAATAGGGTATGATACTGCGCTTAATACTGTTGTAGAATCGATTGATAAGATTAGAGATACCGCTAGTTCCCATGATCGCTTGTTTTTTATAGAAGTGATGGGACGCGATGCTGGATTTATAGCGTTAAATAGTGGAGTAGGAGCTGGAGCAGAGGAAATACTAATTCCAGAAGAAGATCTTGGATTAGATAGGTTGTTAGAGTCTTTAAAACGAAGTAAACGTTCTGGTAAATCTTCGAGTATTGTAGTTGTTTGTGAAGGTGATAAAATTGGAAAGAATGTATATGAACTTGCAGATTATGTTACTGATAATTTACCTGATTATGATGTAAGAGTAACTGTTCTAGGGCATATGCAGCGGGGAGGTTCTCCTTCTTGTTTTGATAGGACATTGGCAAGTCGACTTTGTGTAAAGGCGGTAGAATTGTTGTTAGACGGAGAGGAGAATGTAATGGTTGGAGTACTTAACAATAAGATCGTAGCAACTAATTTTGATGAAGGATTAAAAGAAGATCATAGTATAAATAAAGAATTACTCCGTATTTCGGATATTCTTTCAGTATAGATATAATGATTACAATAGCAATTATAGCACACGATGGTAAGAAAGCAGAAATGGTTCAGTTTCTGAATGAGCATCAAGAAATCTTACAATCTAAGAATATATCACTTATTTCTACAGGAACGACTGGGGAGAAAGCAAAACGAGCTGGTTTTGATGTAGAAGCACTACTATCGGGCCCTCTAGGAGGAGATGCGCAAATTGCAGCAGGTGTTGCTGAAAAAAGAGTGGATATGGTTATTTTTTTTAGAGACCCATTAGCAAAACATCCTCACGAACCTGATATTTTTATGTTGATGAGGTTATGTGATGTTTATGATGTGCCCTTAGCGACTAATCCCGCAACTGCGCAATTGTTGCTCAAAGGGTTGTAAAAACTACTGAGATAAATTATGAATACACTGTTCCCTAATTTTCCATATCTCACTAAATGAAAAATTAAGCTTTTTCGATAGAATCCATTCATGGATGAAATCTTGATGGTATTTCACTTTATAGCTTCCTACCTGATTTGGTTGTATGTTTTTTTCCATCATAACATCATTTCTAATTCTTTCAAAATCCGATGAATTTGAGGTAGCATCAATTGTTACGTCCTTATATCTTAAATAACAATGTGCTTCTGGAATATATTTCAGATTATTACTTCGAAGTGCATTTCCTATTTTAGGAGTATTAGTAACATTCATTTTGTACACTCCGATAATGAGCTCAATATCATTCATTCCATTTAAATCGGCAATCGTTTTTAACAAAGCGTGTTTAGAGCTACAAGTTCCTTTGTTTTCCGTAATAACTAATGAATTATCAGTTCTATTGGAGTTTCTGCCATAAGGTATATTTTTTACATAGGTAATGAGTTCAGACCAAGAGGTGATTCCTTTTTCTGTAATTATTTTGGATAAACTATCTTCTGAACTAATTGTAAAGTCAAGCATGATTAAAAATAAAAAAACTCAAGTAAAATTTACTTGAGTTTTATAGTGTGTTTTTTTAAATGATAACTTATTTAACAGCAATCACAGAGATTTCTACATTTACAAATTTTGGTAAAGCAGCAACTGCTACCGTTTCTCTAGCTGGCGCAGTGTCTTCATCAAAATAGTTTCCGTATATTTCATTTACTTTTGAAAAATTATTCATATCACTCAAGAAAATAGTAGTTTTAATAACATTTTCGAAAGTCATGTTTACTTCGTCCAAAATTGCCTTAAGATTTTGCATCACTTGTTCAGCTTCCGTTTTTATATCATCCATAACTAGTTCACCAGTTTCTGGATTGATAGCAATTTGTCCAGAAGTGTATAGTGTATTTCCGTTAAGAATAGCTTGATTGTAAGGTCCTATTGGAGCTGGAGCTTTAGAAGTAGTTATAATTTTTTTCATGATGTGTAAAAAGTATTATTGTTTATTTGATTTTGTAAACTAATTATAAATTCTTCAGCCTCTCTTCCTAAGCCTTCTTTAGAGGTGTAGAGGTATTGAAGAGTAAAACTATATTACAGCTGTCTGTCTGGTTCTCGTCTTTTATCGTACTTAATATCGCTAAGAACTGAAGATTTGATTCCAATAAAAAAGTTCCAAGATGTTCGGTCACTAAAGGGTATCCAGTTAAAACTCATATTCCAGCTATCCAGATCTCTTTGGAATCTGAGGTTGGTATATGTAAATCCAGGATTTTTAAGGTCATATCCAGAGGATACACCCACAGACCATTTAGGAGCTAATTCTACATCACCTGAGAACATAATGGAATGAGAGGATATTTCGTTTTGTCGGGCATTATTGCTATAATTAACCGTATAGGATAAACGCAGAGACCAAGGGATTTTATAATTATAATTTTGAACATCCTTTTGTTCTCGATTGTTATCGTTTTGTCGATAGGTTTGCTCTTCTCTAAAATCTGTTCCTCCACCAAATAGGTTGTCTGGCCTACCACCATTTCTTAAGGTTTGGTTGCTTAAAGGATCATCATCGGATTTTCCTTTTTCAAAATCTTTACTAGAGAACGAGTATCCAAAATTAGCGCTAGCTCGTGTTAACCTAAATAAACTACCTCCATTATTAATGTTCCAAACATCAATTTTACGATTGTTATTGTCTAATGCATAGGGATCTAACTCCGCACTAAAGTTGATGTCTAATTTATTCTGAACGATAGGAATATTTCCAGTTATTGATAGAGGACTAATTTGAAGTGAGTCACCGGCAATATTATAGGCTGTTCGAAAATTTAAATTATTTAATAGCACCACTTTTTTTGGCTCAGTAGCAGTGGTATCCCTGCTTCTTACTTTTGCTTCTAAATTATTACTTAAAGAAAAACCTATACTACTCGAAAAAGTATTACTTGGTGCGCCAAAGAAGCCACCTTCAAAACGCGAATATTCAACCACTTCGGTTTCATCAATATCTGGCGTGCTCAGATTATCAGAGATAGTATATTCATCATAGAACTCATTAAAAGCTGGATTGATACTATAGCTTATGGCAGGTCTCATTGTATGACGAATAGCTTGTATTTTCTTGTCTTTTTTAAAGTTAAATGTACCATAAATAGTAGTTCCTAAACTAGTAGAGAAATTATAAGTTCTGTATGCATCAAAACCAGTAATAGTATCTCTTACTACTTCACCTACACCATCATTAGCATCTGGATCGTAACTTTGATCGATTGTTTCAAACACCCAATTCTCTTGAAAGCTAGTTCCCATAGTAGCACTTAAATATCGAAAGATCTTAAAATTGGTGCTAATAGGAATTGTGTGTTGCATTCCTATACTTGCTCCTTTAAACATATCAGCTGTAAAAAGCTCTTCATCCGTAGTCTGAATTCTATTTTCTCCTCTAAAGTTATATTGGGTATTGATATTTTGAATGATTCCTTTTTTAACGCCAACTTTTGGAGCAAAAGGAAATATTCGTGATACACTAGCATTTACATTAGGCAAAGAAAGATTAACTATTCCTGTTTGAGTATTAGAATTATGATTGGCGGCTAAATTAACATTTACTTGTGGATCTCCTTGAAACGTTTTAGCATAGGAAACAGAAGAAGTAAGCTGATTGTTTAAGAAATTACCAGTATTTAACTGATTTGTAGATTGCTGAAAAAAGTCACTACTTCCGAAGTTTACCGATGCAGAAAACCTGGAGTTAGGGTTTGATTTTGCATCCTGATTATGGGTCCACTGAATATTATATGTAGTAGTTCTTGCAAAATCAGGAAAACCTCGTTCACTAGTTAGATTATTTTCAAACCTAAACCTAAGATTACCTCTATATTTATAACGTACTGCATATGCAGATTCTGTTAAGAGCGTATAACTACCATTTGTATAGTAATCCCCCGTTATTGTTAAATCGGCAAAGTCACTTAGCGCAAAGTAGTACCCACCATTCTGGAGAAAATATCCTCTGTTATTTTCATCTCCATAACTAGGAATGATAAAGCCAGAAGTTCTGTCTTCCTCCAAAGGAAAATACCCAAAAGGTAGACCAAGAGGTGTAGGAACGTCTGCGATAAACATATTAACAAGTCCAGTTACAATCTTCTTTTTAGGTACTAGTTTTATTCGTCTGGCATAAAAGTAATAATCTGCGTTATCTACATCCTCTGCAGTAGTGAATTTTACATTACTCATATATATTACAGAGTCATTTACTCTTTTAGACACTTCTCCTTTAACGTTCATTTCACCTTGTTTGGTTCGAGAATTGTAAATAAGAGCTTTTTCTGTGTCAAAATTAAAACGAATAGAATCCGGTTCTACTATATTCTGAGCTTGTTTAAAAACAGGAGTCTGAGAATAGTCACCAACAGAATCCTTAATACCGTAGGCATATACTTCATTCTTAGCATTATCAACGATGATAAGTCCTGCGTTAATCTGCATTTCGCCATATATAATTTCGGCTTCATTATAGAGATACATTTTGTTTTCTCTACGACTAAGTCTCATATAATCAGTAGATTTATATTTTACTTTATCCGTCAATAATTGTGGTGGTTCTACAATGGTATCTTTCTTGGTGGTGTCTTGATCTTTCTCATTCTCCAGTATTTCTGATTTTGGATCTACAGTGTTCTTAGGTATAGAAAGAGTATCCTTTTGAACCGGAACTGGTTTCTTAGTGGTTTTATCAAACTCTTGTGCAGTTGTATAACAAATACAAAATAGTGAAAAACTTAGTGAATAAAGTATGTTACGTACCGTTGTTTGCAATGGTTTAAATCCTATTTTTGTAAAACTATGGCTTAGTTTTTGAAGTGCCAAAATTACATATATTTTTTATGTAGAGATTGTAATTGGTGAAAAAATAAATATTTATATCAAATACAGGGCTCTAACGTTATTATAAATAAAACTTGTATTGTAATTTCTAAGATCATAACCTTATGATTTTAGAATTATTATACTAAATACGGAAACAATTAGGTAATGTTTCAAGCTAAGTGATAATTTTGTGTAAATATGAAAAAGAAAATAATATATAGCTCCTTGTCGATTGTATTGATTTTTATACTATCTGCATTTTCTGTATCAGTAGCGGAGGATAATAGTAAGGATAAGTTTGTGGTGGTTTTAGATGCTGGACATGGTGGACATGACCCTGGAAATAGAGGTAATGGTTATAAAGAAAAGGATATTTCACTTAAAGTAGTGTTAGCAGTTGGAGCAGCTTTAGAAAAAGATGATAGATTTAAGGTGGTTTATACGAGGAAGACCGATGAATTTATCGAATTACACGAAAGAGGAAAAATAGCAAATAAAGCGAAAGCTGATTTGTTTGTATCTGTACATTGTAATTCTCATCATTCTCAAGCGTATGGAACGGAGACGTTTGTACTTGGTTTACATGCTAACGATGAAAACTTTAATGTAGCAAAAAATGAAAACTCTGTTATCTTAATGGAAGATAATTACGAGGCAAACTATGATGGGTTTGACCCGAATTCTCCAGAATCTATTATTGGATTAACATTAATGCAAGAAGAATATCTTGATCAAAGTCTTACGTTAGCAAGTTTTGTGCAGAATCGATTCAATAGAACATTAAAAAGAAAAAGTAGAGGAGTAAAACAAGCTGGTTTTGTTGTATTACATCAAACATATATGCCAAGCGTACTTATAGAATTAGGATTTCTTACGAATAATAAAGAAGGTAAATATCTTAATTCTAAAAAAGGCCAGGAAGAAATGGCTAAATCCATAATCAAATCAATTGTAGATTATAAAGAGAGTCTGGATGCAGCATATTATGTTCCAGAACCTGAAATCCCAGAAACGGTTAATAATGATTCTATCACGCGAATAGTGGGAGAACAGTTGTATGAGAATATAACTTTTAAGGTCCAAATTGCAGCGGGTTCTAATGACATTGAGCTCGATCCGAAAAACTTTAACGGATTGGATCAATTATCTAAAGTTCAGTTTGGTGAATTGCATAAGTATTATTTCGGAAATACCTCTAATTATAATTTAATCAAGGAGTTAAAAACAGTAGCTGTCGATAAAGGGTATACCTCTTGTTTTGTGGTAGCATTTAAGGATAATCAGTTAATTCCACTTACAGAAGCGTTAAAAACTGATACTTCTTCGAATTAATCTAAATAAATACTGATAATTCGTTCGTTAATAATCTTTAGAAGTATTTTTTTTATTCTAAATTTGTGTCCTAAACATATGCTATTTTGAAATTTACTCGCGAAGTTAAAACAGGAATTTTAGCACTGTCTGCTATAGCACTTTTGATTTTTGGTTATAGTTTTTTAAAAGGTAAAAACCTTTTGAATGATGATAGGACTTTTTATGCTATATATGATAATGTAGAAGGTTTAATACCTTCTTCCGCTGTTACCATAAATGGCTTAGTAGTTGGTAAAGTGATCTCTATCGGTTTTGCTGACACTAAAGGGAAACTATTGGTCAAGTTCAATGTTAATAGTAATTTTTCTTTTTCTAAAAATAGCTTAGCAAAGGTGTACGGAGGAGGTTTGATTGGAGGTAAAAGCCTTGCCATAGAACCTATTTATGAACAAGGATTAGAAGCAAAAGATCAAGATACGCTTCCGGGAAAAGTAGAAGCGGGCCTTTTGGAATTGGTAAATGAACAGTTAACACCGCTTCAGCTGAAATTAGAATCAGCAATAAAAGACGCGGATACGTTATTAACTTCAGTAAATGAAATTTTATCTCTTGATAATAAAAATAATCTGAACTCTATATTTAAAGACTTAAGTATTACCGTTAGAAACTTTAAGGGAGCCTCTGGAGCGTTGAACAATATTTTGTCAGGTAATGAGGGGAAACTAAACAGTACGCTTGCTAACCTCGATGAAATGTCAACGAATCTTAACCAATTCTCGGATTCCCTATCCAAGGTTAACATAGGTAAGCTGGTTAATGATTTAGACAGTGTTTTGGCTAATTTCGAAAAAATCTCTAAAGATCTAGAAGTTGGAAATGGAACTGCAGGTAAGCTACTCAAGGATGATAAATTATATGGTAATTTAGAAAAAGCCAGCAAAGAACTAGAATTATTACTACAGGATCTTCGATTGAACCCCACACGATATGTGAATGTCTCTGTCTTTGGGAAAAAGAATAAACCTTACGTAAAACCTACAGATTCAATAAATTAACTACTACCAAACTATGCAATATATTCCTAATATCATATTTATAATTGCTTTAATAGCAGGAATTGGATATTTCACCAAGAACATCCGTAAAGTCATTCGGAATATTCGATTGGGTAAAGATGTAGATCGAACTGATAACAAAAAAGAGCGCTTCAATAATATGGCACGTATTGCTCTTGGCCAATCTAAGATGGTAAGAAGACCTATTTCGGGGATATTACATGTTGTAGTCTATTTAGGATTTATTATTATTAATATAGAAGTGCTAGAGATTATTATAGATGGTATTTTAGGGACACATAGAATATTTGCTTTTTTAGGAGGTTTTTATGATTTCCTAATTGGTTCTTTTGAAATTTTAGCGCTTTTAGTATTAGTGAGTGTATTTATATTCTGGATAAGAAGAAATGTTATTAATATTAAGCGTTTTAAGACTTTAAAAGGTTGGCCTAAGAATGATGGTAATATTATTCTGTATTTTGAGGTCGTATTAATGACGCTGTTTCTTACCATGAATGCTGCGGATTTCCAATTACAAAGTTTAGGGGCAGAGCATTACATAAAAGCTGGAGCCTATCCAGTAAGTCAATATATAACACCATTATTTAACGGAATATCAGAAGCAAGCTTGATTCTTGTTGAAAGAGCCGCTTGGTGGATGCATATTATAGGAATTTTAATATTTCTAAACTATTTATATTTCTCTAAACATTTACATATCCTTTTAGCATTTCCTAATACATATTATGGGGATCTAAAGCCTAAAGGACAAATGGATAACCTAGAAGCGGTTACCAAGGAGGTGATGCTTATGATGGATCCTAATGCAGATCCGTTTGCGGCTCCTGCGGAGGGTGAAACCGAAACTGAACCAGAAAAATTTGGTGCTTCTGATGTAACAGATCTAAACTGGGTACAATTACTTAATTCATATACTTGTACAGAGTGTGGACGTTGTACTAGCGAATGTCCCGCAAACCAGACAGGTAAGAAGCTTTCGCCTCGTAAAATAATGATGGACACCAGAGATCGTCTTCAGGAAGTAGGAGATAATATTGATAAGAATGGTAGTTTTGTTGATGATGGTAAGCAATTGTTAAACGATTATATTACCACAGAAGAATTATGGGCTTGTACAAGTTGTAATGCTTGTGTAGAAGCATGCCCGGTGAGTATTAGTCCATTATCAATTATTTTAGATATGAGAAGATATTTGGTAATGGAACAAAGTGCAGCACCGACAGACCTTAATAATATGATGTCTAATATAGAAAATAATGGAGCTCCTTGGCCATTTAACCAAATGGATAGATTAAACTGGAGTCAGGAATAAAAAATTATAATATTATTAACCATAACTATTAACCATAAACTTTAAAAATTTAAGAGAATTTAGAAATTATGAAGAAGGAAGAAGTAGAGAAACTATTGCACGATAAGATAGAAGCAGGAGAGCATATCAGTCCTGTTTTACCAGAAGGGATTAAAAACTATCTTATTGATATTGATGGAACAATTACAGAAGATGTTCCTAATGAAGAGCCAGAGAGAATGGCTACTTGTGCGCCATTCCCGGATGCATTAATTACATTAAACAAATGGCATGAAGAAGGACATATTATATGTTTTTTTACATCTAGAACAGAAGATCATAGAGAAGTTACAGAGACTTGGTTAAATAAGCATGGATTTAAGTATCATAGTCTTTTAATGGGTAAACCAAGAGGAGGAAACTATCATTGGATTGATAATCACTTGGTAAAAGCTACTCGTTATACTGGGAAATTTACAGAACTGGTAGAGAGAGTAGTAACCATCGAAGTTTTTGACGACGGAAAACACGATTAAATATGAATTTTTGTTTTGAATAATTTTTCAAACGGAAATCATAATATATAAATAGTAAATACATATGAGTGAAACAGTAAAGGTGCCAACAATGGCAGAGTATATGGCTGAAGGAAAAAAACCAGAAGTTTTATTTTGGGTAGGCTGTGCTGGTAGTTTTGATGACAGAGCCAAGAAAATTACTAAGGCTTTTGTAAAATTACTTCATAGTGCCAATGTAGACTTTGCTGTATTAGGTACGGAGGAAAGTTGTACTGGTGATCCTGCTAAAAGATCAGGTAATGAATTCTTGTTCCAGATGCAGGCAGTTACTAATATTGAAGTAATGAACGCTTATGAAATAAAGAAAGTAGTTACGGCTTGTCCTCATTGTTTCAATACATTAAAAAATGAATATCCTGTATTAGGAGGAGATTATGAAGTAATGCATCATACACAATTTCTTAAGTCTTTGTTAGATGAAGGAAGATTAACTGTACAAGGCGGAAAGTTTAAAGGAAAACGTATTACTTTTCACGATCCTTGTTACTTAGGAAGAGCAAATAATGTATATGAGGCGCCTAGAGATCTACTTAGAAAATTGGAAGTGGAGCTTATAGAGATGAAGCGTTGCAAGCGTAATGGGTTATGCTGTGGAGCTGGAGGAGCACAAATGTTCAAGGAACCAGAACCAGGTAATAAGGATGTTAATATCGAAAGAACTGAAGATGCTCTGGAAACAAAACCTGATATTATTGCAGCTGGTTGTCCTTTTTGTAATACTATGATGACTGATGGTGTTAAAAATAAAGAGAAAGAAGATAGTATTGATGTAATGGATGTGGCAGAATTAATTGCAAATGCTCAAGATTTATAAAAGTATTTTTTAATAAATGAAATGCAATAATTAAAGAGTTGATATGTTTGTTCATATTAACTCTTTTTTGTTGCAACAATTAGAAATAGTTTTTGTTATTTTAGAGAATAAAAAGAAAGCGGATGTTAGTAGATTTTAATGAGCTGCCTGATACTTCGAGAATTTGGATATATCAGGCCAATAGATCCTTTACTTCGGAGGAGTTAGAAGAGATAAAAAAAAGGTTAGATACTTTTATAACACAATGGACTGCACACGGTGCAGATCTTAAGGCAGGATATGATATAAAATATAAAAGGTTTATTAGCATTGCTCTAGATCAAGATGCGAATGCAGCTACCGGGTGTTCTATAGATGCTTCTGTACATTTCATCCAGAAATTAGAAAGCGATTATAATGTCGACTTGATGGATAAAATGAATGTTTCTTATAAGCAAGGGGAGTTTGTAGCATATAAATCGCTTACGGATTTTAGAAAAATGGCAAAAAACCGATCTGTATCTCCTAATACTATTGTGTTTAATAATCTGGTAACTAATATAGCCGAATATAAGACAGATTGGGAAGTCCCTGCTAAAGAAAGTTGGCATAACCGTTTTTTAAATTAGTTTTTTTTGTGCGATATACTTTTAGAAAATACTTTTCCTGTATAATTTTTATTTTCACCTTATCAGTTTATTCCCAGCAGTCTGATGTTTTAAAGATAGAAGATTCGATTAATGGAGGTCAATCTGATTCTCTTACTATTGAATTAAAAATTGATATAGCTTCATTAAGCCCTCTTATTGTTAAAGATGAATATGCTGCCCAAAGATTGTGGGTAGATAGTATTTATAATAGAATGACACTAAAGGAAAAAATTGGACAGCTATTCATGGTTGATGTTTTTTCTTTAAAACCAAAGAAAGAGACGGACAAAATAAAAAAGCTGATAGAAGAATTTCATATTGGTGGAATTATTTTCTCAAAAGGAGGGCCGCAGCGTCAGGCTAAACTAAATAATGAGTACCAAGAACTTTCTAAAGTACCTTTGCTTATTGGAATGGATGCAGAATGGGGATTAGCTATGCGACTGGATTCTACCAAAGCTTTTCCATGGAATATGACTTTAGGGGCCATACAGAATAATGATTTAATAGAAGAGACGGGTCGACAAATAGCTAAACACTGTAAACGATTAGGTGTTCATATTAATTTTGCACCCGTTGTTGACATGAATACAAATCCAAAAAACCCAATTATAGGGAATCGTTCTTTTGGTGAAGACAAAGATAATGTTACAGAAAAGGCATTAGCTTTTATGAAAGGAATGCAAAAAGAAGGTGTTCTGGCAAGTGCAAAACATTTTCCTGGTCACGGAGATACGGATAGTGACTCTCATAAAACATTACCAACTATTAATTTTGATCAAAAAAGAATAGATAGTATAGAACTATATCCATATCGTAAACTAATTGCTGACGGATTGTCCAGTGTGATGGTCGCACATCTTAATATTCCCAGTTTAGAACCCCGATCAGGATATCCATCTTCAATTTCTGAGAACGTAGTTACTAATATTTTGCAAGACAGTCTTGGTTTCGAAGGGCTGATTATTACAGATGCATTGAATATGAAAGGAGCTTCTGATTTTAAAGCCCCTGGCGATATTGATCTTGCAGCTTTGAAGGCAGGAAATGATATTCTTTTAATATCAGAAGATGTTCCACTAGCTTCTCAGAAAATTGTATCCGCCTACTATGCAGGTGAAATTACGGAGGAACGCTTATCGCACTCCGTTAAAAAAATACTGCTAGCAAAATATAAGGCAGGACTTCATGAATATAAACCTGTAAAAACTGAGTACCTTAACGAAGAGCTTAATAGCATTGCCAATGAGGTTTTGCATCATAAACTGGTAGAGAATTCTTTAACTTTAGTCAAAAATGATAGAGCAATATTACCGGTCAAGAATTTAGATCTTAAAAAAGTAGCATATGTTTCTTTAGGAGATGATTCTGGAGAAGTCTTTTTAGAAGCGCTGAATAAGTATACTAAAGTAGATTGGGTAAAAGGTAATCAGCTGTCTGATATATTAGATCAGTTGCGAAACTATAATTATGTCATTGTTGGTCTACACAAATCAAACGATAATCCTTGGAAAGACTATAAATTAAAGGATAAAGAATTGGTATGGTTATATGAAATAGCAAGACTAAATAATACGGTGCTAAGTATTTTTTCTCGTCCTTACGCAATGTTAGATCTTCAAACGACCACAAACTTTGAAGGTATTTTAATGGCGTATCAAAATAGTGCTGTTGCCCAACAAAAAGCGGCTCAATTGCTTTTTGGAGCTATAGAAGCAAAAGGAAAACTTCCGGTAAGTCTTGGCGTAGATTTTCCTTTAGGAACAGGGTTTGAAACAAGATCTTTAAAACGCCTTACGTATGGTATACCCGAAACAGTTGGTATGAACTCTCATAAGTTAGCGCGTATAGATTCAATAGTGGATATTGCATTAAAAGAAAAAATGACGCCTGGTTTACAACTAATGGTCGCGAGAAAAGGTAAAGTGATTTTCAATAAAAATTATGGATACCATACCTATTCGAAATCCCGAAAAGTTAAAAGCTCAGATATTTATGACTTAGCATCTTTAACGAAGATTCTTTCTTCATTACCATTAACAATGGAATTAAAAGATAAAGGTATTTTGTCTTTAGATACTAGAGTAGGAGAGATGCTACCTTCGTTTAGTGATTCTAATAAAAAAGATATTACAGTAAGATCCATGTTGTCGCATTATGCGCGATTAAGGGCTTGGATTCCTTTTTATTTAAAAACACTTGATTCTGTTACTACACTACCTGATAAGAAATACTATAGAAATAAACCTTCTGATGATTTTAATATCAAAGTGACGGGTAACTTGTATTTAAGAAGTGATATGAAGGATTCTCTAATGCTGAGAATAAGAGATAGTGAATTAAGAAATAGGCTTAGTTATAAATACAGTGACCTTCCGTATTACTTAATGAAATCCTTTATCGAAGAACATTATGGAAATAATTTAGACGCTTTGACTCAACAACATTTTTATCGTGCTATGGGAGCCAGTAATATGGGGTATTTACCTTTAAATAGGTTTGATAAAAAACAAATCGTTCCTACCGAAAATGATCAAGCATACAGAAAAGAGATTATTCATGGGTATGTTCACGATCAGGGAGCAGCTATGTTTGGTGGTATTGGAGGTCATGCAGGATTATTTGCGAATGCTAATGATGTTACGAAGATGATGCAAATGTATCTTAATAAAGGGTATTATGGCGGAAAGCAGTTTATCAGTAGTGCTACTATTGCAGAGTTTAATACCTGTACATATTGCGATAAAAGAGTAAGAAGAGGTGTGGGTTTTGATAAACCTCAGTTAGGTGATGTTGGACCTACCTGCGGTTGTATATCAATGAATAGTTACGGGCATAGTGGTTTTACCGGGACGTTTACCTGGGCAGATCCTGATGAAGAAATAATCTACGTATTTCTAAGTAATCGGACATTTCCTGATTCTGCGAATCGAAAATTGATCTCCAATGATATTCGATCAGAGATTCAGAGATTGATATATGAAGCAATAAATTATTAAGAACATCTATTGTATTGTAGGTTATAGTCTAAAAATTAAATAAAATGAACACAAAGGTTTCAGAAAACGAATCATTATTTTCTAGAATAGTAGCAGGATGCATGAATTGGGGTGAATGGGGAGCAAATCTAACCATTGACCAATCTCAAAAACTAATCGAAGATTGTATCGCTATTGGTGTAACAACCTTTGATCATGCTGATATTTATGGACATTATACTACAGAAACATTATTTGGTAATGCCATCAAAGGCAAAAGTTCGATAAGAAAACAAATACAATTGATTACTAAATGTGGTATTCGATTAGTAACTCCTAATCGACCTGAAAATAATATAAAATCTTATAAGACAACCAAAAAATATATCATAGAATCTGTAGAACAATCATTGGTGAATTTACAAACAGATTATATAGATATGTTGTTGATTCATAGACCAAGTCCTTTAATGAATCCGTCAGAGATAGCAGAAACTTTTGAAATGCTAAAATCAAGTGGTAAAGTATTGAGTTTTGGAGTCTCTAATTTTACTACTTCTCAGTTTGAAATGTTAAACGCATTTTTTCCGCTACAAACCAATCAAATAGAAATTTCACCATTACAACTATCGCCATTTATTGATGGATCTTTGGATCAGTGTATAAAGCATGAAATAAAACCCATGGCATATTCTACACTTGCTGGAGGGAAGTTTTTTTCGAAACAACCAGAGGAAAGTGTTGTTAGAATCAATGAAGTAGTGAATCGTTTAATACAAAAATATGATGTTCCTGCTGATCAGATATTAACCGCTTGGCTATTAAAACATCCTTCCGGAATAGTACCGGTAATGGGATCCACAAAAATAAGCCGTATTCAGTCTGCCGTAAATTCGTTATCACTTCAGATTACAGATGAAGAATGGTTTGAAATATGGGAAGCTTCTGCAGGAGAAGAAGTTGCTTAGTTATATTTCTTTTTAGAAACTCAAAAGCAGGTTTCAGCTTTAAACTTTGTTATTATAAAAATTAAATACTAAGTCTTTTTGGTAAGAAGTTGATTTTTATACACCATATATTGGTCTAATTAGGAAAAAATATAAAAAAGTCAAGAATAGAGGGTAACAAAATAATCATTCAAGACACATGTATATAGTAATAGTTTAGTTTGATGATTATGGTAGGCATTTTATTCAGATTAACTTTACTCAAAAATCAATGACTACGGTTGCGTAGGGGTATGTGTGCCGTGGTCATGTTTTTATGTTTTATCTGTATATGTTTGATTATCAAAAAACTGCATTTTTTGTTCTTTTTTTCGGATGAAAGTAGTTTATTTGCAAACCCTAAAATTTACCCAAAATGAAATTATTATTTACACTGATTTTGCTATTCGGATCTACCCAGTATATCAACAAGGATATAACTAGAAAGGTTATTTCTGATGATGATTATAATTATACATTCTACGTTTCTAATAAGAATACATTAAGTTATCAAGATTTTAAAGAATATCATTGGTATAAAAGTGGAAAAATTCATTCCTCTTTTGGAGGTGGTGATGGCCAAATTTTACACGGACACTATAATAAAACCTATAGAGGTAATGGAATTGCGGAACAAGGGGATTTTTATTATGGCCTTAAGAATGATACCTGGAGGAACTGGTATGAAAATGGAAAAATAAAAAATATATCAAATTGGCAAAAAGGATTTCTTTCAGGAACTTATAATGAGTTTACAGAATCTGGTGTTTTATTAGTTAGTGGAAAATATAAAAACAATAAAAAGCATGGTAGGTGGATTAGTCATAATACCAATGATACGCTTTATTTCAAAAAAGGAGAAAAAGTAATTAAAGAAGCCGCTGAAGAAGAAATTGAGGATGATAAGAAGAAGGGTGTTATAGTAAAGACCAAAGACTTTTTTAAAGATATTTTCAAGAAGAAAACACCTGAAGAAAAAGAGAAAGCTAAGAAGGAAAAAGAGATCCGAAAGCAAAAGAAAGAAATAGAGAAAAAACGTAAAGAGTTAGCAAAAAAGAAAGAAGCTAGTAAAAAGAACACTCCAAAAAAACAATAAGTAAATGCTAAAAGCGGGTTCTTTATTATATGCTATTTACGTTTGTCTGATTATTGCTATTCTCAGTGGTGGACTTATATACGTCTTCACAATCAATAAAACTCTAGCAACCAGACAATCTGTAAAAGAACAGCTTATAGATCGTTGTTCTTCTTGTTTTGATTACTTTTTGTCGAATTCCACATCATTGGGTAAAACAAATACGCAACAAGTCGATTTATTTAATGATGGATTAATATGCGAATTCACAAAAGAAAGATGGGGGATGTATTCTAAATTATTGGGAAAGGCTTTTTTCAAAAAAGATACAATTGATAGAAATTATATAATTGGAGAAGTTGTTGATTCGAATCCATTAGCACTATATCTATGTGATTTTGGAGAGGAACTTAAAATTTCAGGGATTACTAAGATCAAGGGAAATGTAAGACTCCCAAAAAAAAGATATAAAGTGGTAAATATTTTAGGTAATCAACAAGCCAATAATCCAAAACTGGAAGGGAATATTACCGTTTCTTCTCAAAATTTACCTAAAATAATTTCTCCCAAATTAGAATACCCAAATAACACTATAGAAACGACCTTGTCCAAGTTAAAGGAAAACCAACCAATCTTTCGCGGATTCGACCAGAAAACCGCTATAGTTTATTTGGACAAAGGAGAATCATTGGATAGATTGAATATAAAAGGCAATTTTATTATTAAATCTTTAGATACCATTCGTATTGATGATACAACAAAAATTGAAGATGTTATTATTCAAGCACCAAAAGTAGTGCTGGAAGAAGGTTTTGAAGGAAGTTTACAAATTTATGCAGATAAAGGAGTTGAAATAGAATCGGATGTCAAATTAAGATATCCATCTTGTATTGTAATAGAGGCTTCTACAAGAGACTATAAAAAGAAAATTAACATAGCCGAAGATGTAGAGATTTATGGTGGAATTGTAATCAATGGATCGAGTTTTAGAGAAAAGCAAAATAACTTTGTTTCCATTGATGAAAACTCTTTAGTTGTAGGAGATGTTTACTGTAATGGTATCATGGAATTAAAGGGGAGTATTATAGGTTCTTTGTATACACATAAGTTACAATTAGAAACTAGAAGTTCTAAGTATGCTGATGTTATCTTAAACGGTGTAATCGATGCTACAGAATTACCAAATAACTTTGTAAGATTACCATTATTTGGAAATACGGGAGAAAATAGACTTGAAAGAATTAAAAACATACAATAAATATTTCCTTAAAGGAAGTTCATTAATTGAATCGGTAATAGCCATTTCGATTATAGCTACTTGTTTATTAGTAGCGATTAGGTTGTATGCTGCCGTTTTAAATAGCAGCTCGTCTTTGAGTTCTTATAAAATAAAATTTAAAGTAGCAGAATTATATAATGACGCTAAAATAACTAGTGATTTTGATGATGAATTATATGAATTTGAAACATATTCCATTCAAAAGAAAGTTGAAGATTTTCAAAGTAAAAAGGAGTTGAAGAATGTAAAATATATAGTACGAACAGCTTCAGATACTATTGTATATAACTATTTGTTAGCCAATAAAAAAAGCAATGAGTAAGGTAAGAGCATTTACCATTTTAGAAATGTTAATTAACCTGACTATTATGTCAATCATAATGGGGTTAATATATTTTGCATATGCCTCATTTGTAAAACAGGTAATAAATTACCAAGTTTCTATAGATGAACAAAATGAATTGACAACAAGTTATGTACAACTAAGAACCGATTTTTTTAATGCAGAGAGGATTGTAAAATCTTATAAAGGATTTAAAGTGATTCCTTATAATAATAAAGAAATAGAATATAAAATTACTGATAAATATCTTATTAGAAGACAAGTTCATATGCTAGATACCTTGTCTATAAATAAGCTTACGATTTCGTCTGATTTTAATATCATTACGAAAGAAGATCTTATTACTAAAATGATCGTAGAAACGACATTATTTAATGAACCAATAGAGTTTGTAATTGCTAAAGATTATGCTCCTAATCTTAAACTGAAATTGTAATGGGAATTGATATAAGTAAAATTCATAAAAACACTAATGTTAAGACAGATAATAAATCATCATCTGTTGGAGATTTTTTTAGTCAAGAATTGAGTTTTTCCAAAAAAATCGGAGCAAAGGAAAAAGTAGTGTTGTATAAGGATTTATCTACACTGCTTAATGCAGGTGTAGATTTCAAAACAGCACTTGAAATATTAGCGAATCAGCAGAAAAAGAAATACCTAAAAGAATTGATTTTGGAATTAAAATCCAAAATTGTAAAAGGAAAAAGCTTTTATGAGGCTCTAGAAGATACAGGGCTTTTTTCTTCATACGAGTATTTCAGTATCAAGATAGGTGAGGAGACTAAAAAATTAGATACTGTTCTGTTGGAGCTACATAAATATTTTAAACGTCAGATTAAATTAAGAAAACAAATTATCTCAGTGATTACATATCCGTCATTTGTTTTAGTATTGACTGTTGGTGTTCTATACTTTATGTTGACCTATGTAGTTCCAATGTTTAAATCCGTATTTAATCAATTCGATGGAGATCTTCCAGCATTGACAGAAAATATTATTGTATTGTCGGAAAAGTTCCCGACCATATTTGTAGGCATATTGGTTGTTGTTATAACTAGTATGTTTTTATTTAAAATATATGGACAGAATCCTTCATTTAGAAATATAAAATCAAAAATCATTTTAAAAATTCCTTTTTTTGGAAAACTAGTTAAGATGGTATATCTGGCAAGGTATTGTCAGTTTTTAGATTTACTATTGACTTCAAAAACTTCATTAACCGAATCGTTGGATATGGTGAAAAAGATGATTGGTTTTTATCCAATAGAATCATCAATTGATCCTATTAGGAATGACGTAATTAAAGGAATCCCTTTTGCGGCGGCTATGAAAAAACATAAGATTTATGAATATAAATTAATTTCTATGGTAGAAGTGGCAGAAGAAATTAATGAATTAGACACTATGTTTTCTAGACTGGCGGATGAATATGATGAAGAAGTAGAGCATAAGACTAAAATGATCGGAGTAGTCTTAGAACCATTGATAATTATTGTCATTGGTCTAATCGTTGGTTTAATAATGGTAGCAATGTATGCACCAATGTTTGATCTGAGTAAAATAATAAATGGAAATTAAAAAATTTAGATTTTGTTAACACAATTTAATACTTTTGCAAACCCTAAATCGATCTTAATGAACTCATTAAGATTACATAAAAAACCTATGAAACGCAAAAACAACTGGTATGCTGCGGCATATTCTATGACAGAGATATTGATTGTACTTTGTATTATCGGTATTTTACTCTTAATGGTACTTCCTAGTCAGACTTCTGTAATTACACAAGCTAAATCTATAGAAGCACAGAGTATGTTAAACCATTTATATGGATTAGAGAAAAACTACTTTTTTAGACATTCTAAATATACAGCTGATTTTGATGAACTAGGTTTTGAACCTGCACTAACTATTGAACAGGGTGGGCAAGCAGTGTATAGAATTGAAATCATAGAAGCTACTACGAACTCATTCAAGGCTTCCGCTACTTCTTTATCTGATTTTGATGATGATGGTAATTATAACACCTGGGAGATCGATCAGAAAAAGACATTGAAAGAAACAGTTAAAGATTAACTCGTTGGATACTGTTATTCTAATAATCATAATACTATTACTTACGTTGGTATTTATTCAAGACTTAAAGCTTAGAGCTATTCATATATTATTGCCAATTTTTATTTTAATTTTTGGGTTGATATCTTATTTTAATAATGGATATAGTCCAATTGGTCTGGTATATAGTTTGGCTTTTCTGATCATTACCTTTGGTGGTTTGTATTTGTATTTATCTGCTAAAAATAGAAGACTGACCAATCCTTTCAAGAAGAATATGGGATTAGGAGATGTGTTATTCTTTGTTGCTGTAATTCCTTTTTTCTCTTCTTACAATTATATCTTGTTTTTTATAACTGGGATGTTGTTTTCGATACTAGGGTTTTTAGTGATCAAACTAGTTGTTAAAACTGATTTAGTACCCTTAGCGGGACTATTAGCATTGTATTTAATTCTACTCAAAGTCGGAAGTTATATTTCAGGTTTTGATGTTTTCTTTACTAATTTTTTATGAATATGGATATAGCTAAAGAAATTACATTGACCACGGAGGAGCAACAAATTATTAATACAGATTTGGCTCATAATTACCAGATTGTTCCGAAAGAAGATAAAGGAAATAGTACTAGTTTTTATATATCCGAAACAGTTGCAAAAGACCCTATTAAGGAGGAGTTAGAATTAATCATGGGTAAAAAGGTAGAATTATACCCGGTTTCTGCTGATACCATTAATAGAGCCTTGATTTTATATTATAGAACAGGTAATACTAATAATACTCAAAACACCGCTAAATCAGAAAATTTCAGATCAACATCTCAAGATTTTTTAGAAGAACTGATTTTCGAAGCAAAAGCAATAGGAAGTAGTGATATTCATTTTGAAGTATTTAAAGATGAAGCTAGAATTCGTTATCGCATCGATGGAAAACTTACTGAGAAATATAAAATAGAAAAAGAAAATTACCTCGAATTAGTTAATAAGATTAAGATCAAATCAAATCTTGATATTACTGAGAAAAGATTACCACAAGATGGTCGTATTAACTACGATGAATTTGATATTAGGGTTTCTATTCTACCCACATTACATGGCGAAAAAATTGTGATGCGTATTCTAGGAAGAGATACAGCGCATCTTAGTATGGACAAGCTAGGAATGGAGCAGAAAGAAAAAGAACTGTATCAAGAAGCACTAAAAGCATCTAAAGGAATTATACTGATTAGTGGTCCGACAGGTTCTGGTAAAACAACTACTTTATATGCTAGTTTAAAAGAATTAAATAAAATTACCAGTAACATAGTCACGGTAGAAGACCCAATTGAATATACGTTAAAAGGAATTAATCAAGTACAGCTTAGAGAAGATATTGGATTAACGTTTACCAGTGCACTTAAGACATTCCTAAGACAAGACCCTGATATTATTATGCTAGGTGAGATCAGAGACGGAGCTACTGCGGAGATGGCAATTAGGGCAAGTCTAACAGGACATTTAGTATTATCTACGATTCATACCAATTCTGCTTTAGGAACAATTTCCAGGTTAATTGATATGGGAGTACCAGCCTTTCTTATTGCAGAAACACTAAAAATCTCTGTAGCGCAGCGATTGGTAAGAAAATTATGTGATTCTTGTAAAGAACATTCGGTTTTACAAGGCGATGAATATAAGAATGATGCTTTTATTGGTCTAGAAGAGCATTGGGTTGCTAAAGGATGTGAACATTGTCATTATACAGGCTATAAGGGAAGAACGGCAATTTATGAGATCATACCTATTGATAATGTATTAACTCAAGAAATAAAGAAAAATTCAACAAATCTGGAAGAATCCATTTCAGGTTATGCAGAATCGAACTTGTCGGGGAAAGCAATTCGATTAGTAAAAAATGGAATAACATCAATTGAGGAGGTATACTCAATTATTATAGAAAAATAAAGAATGATAAGGAAAATACTATTAATTAGCTGCCTCCTAGCTATCAATGTGTTGTGTGCTCAGAATACGCAAATGACGATTGAAGAAAAATTAGAAGAAATAGCCAAAACAAAGACTGGTTTAGAAGAAATCACCCAAATGGACGTTTCTGGCTTAACCCTTTTTGAGATTATAACCTCATTAGGAGAAGAGCATAAACTTAATGTCGTCGCAGACCCAGGATTAAGTCAAATGGTGGTCAGTAACTTTTTTGATGTAAAAGTTAAAGACGTTTTTCTTTTTCTAATCAGAAAATATGATCTGGAAGTAGAGTTTATGAATAATATCATTGTTTTTAAACAACGAGAAATAATTAAAGAAATACCAAAGCCAAAGCCTAAAAAAGAGTTAGATATCAGGTATAATAAACAAAATGATTTTCTATCTGTAAAACTTAAAAATGATTCTTTACCAGCTGTAGCAGCAAAGATTACAGAATTAGCGAATAAGAATATAGTTTTGGCGCCAGATGTTAAAAACATGAATGTTTCGGCCTATATTATTAATCGCCCTTTTGATCAAGTAGTTGATATGATTGCTAAATCTAATCAGCTGATTGCAGAAAAAGATGATAATGGTTTTTATTTTTTATCAAAGGATATAGAAATTCAAGATTCTGAAAATAAAGGCAATAGAAACAGTAGGAGAAGAAGATCATCTTCTAGGGCTTCTACTAAAAATGTGGTCGGAGATCTAGAAATTACATTAAATGATAATGGATATTTAAATATAAAAGCATTTGATGCAAGTGCCACTGAAATCATATCAAGAGCGGCAGAATTATTAAAATTGGGTTATACCATGTATGACAAACCTGATGAAATAGTAACGACTATTTTCTCTGAAGAAATTGATTTTGATAGCTTATTAAAGCATATGTTTAGAGGGAAAAAATTTGCTGTTAACAAATCAGATGAATTTTACTTAATAGGAAAAGAAACAACAGCTGGTTTAAGAGCAACAGAGTTAATCCAATTAGAGAATAGAACTATTGAATCTGTTTTAGCTACATTACCTAAATCCTTAACTCAGGATGTAGAAATTCAGGAATTCGTAGAGCTTAATGGAATGCTGGTGTCAGGATCAAAACCTGTAATCATCGAATTACAACAAGTTATTAGAAAATTAGATAAAGTTGTACCGTTAGTACAGATAGAAGTACTTGTTGTTCAGTATAATAAATCCTATGATATACAGACTGGATTACAAGCAATTCTTGGCGATGGATCCGAAGAAGTAGTAACGCAAGGAGTCATTTTTCCTAGTACAGATGTTACTGTAAATTCAGGGACTATAAATCAATTGATAGATGCTTTTAATGGATTAGGAATTATTAACATTGGTAAAGTAACTAAAAACTTCTATGCCAATCTAAGCGCTTTAGAAAACAATTCTATTGTTAACCTAAAATCTACACCGAAGATAGCCACATTAAGCGGACACGAAGCGAGTATTTCTATAGGAGAAACCGATTATTATTTTGAGCAAACCAACAGATTGATTAATACAGGAGTCAATGATAATATTCTACAATCTGGTCAATGGAAACCAACGGAAGCAAATTTAAGTGTAAACATAAAACCTTTTGTCTCTCTTGATGAGCACGTAACTCTAGAGGTTTCTGTAGAAAAAAGTGCCTTTTTGGGTAGAGCAGGAGAGAACGCACCACCTAGTAAGTCTACACAGAAATTCGAATCACTGATTAGAGTTCGGAATAACGAAATGATATTGTTAGGAGGATTGGATGAATTAGAGAGAGAGAATTCTGGTAGTGGTACTCCAGTACTATCTAGAATACCAATTATCAAATGGTTTTTTAGTAGTAAAAGAAAGGCCAGAGATAAATCTAAATTACACGTTTTTATTAAGCCAACCGTAATCTACTAATGATCGTTAAACTTCTAAATAATATCCTTTCAGGAAACAGAATTCAATCTGTTCAGATCCATTTGGATGCTGATCAGAAAGAGTATAGTTTGGTTGAAATTCAGAAGAAAAATAATAACCTGGCTATTATAGAACGATATACTACCCAGAGTTTTGAAGAATTAATAACAAAAATCTCTAAAAACAAAGCTGTTATACTCTCAATTACAGGTATGGGAGTATTGTCTAAGAGGGTAAAAAATGATATAGGATACCAATCAAAAATAATATTCAATGCAGATCCCAATGATTTCTATTGGAGTGAGTATAGACAAGAAGAAGAAATTTTTGTTTCTGTAGCCAGAACAAAAATCGTGGATACGGAGATAGAATTATTCGATAAAGCTCAGATCTCAATAGTTGATTTTACTATTGGTCCTTTTGTTATGACTTCATTGAGTCCTCTTATGGAAGAAAAGGAGGTACATACAAAAAATACAATCTTACACTTTAGTAAAGAGTATTCGTTAGTAAATTTTGAAAAAAGAGAAGAACAAGGCATTCTTGAGTATTCGATTGGCGATGAAACCCTGTCTAATATGGATATCCTTTGTTTTGCAAATGCACTTAATAATTTATACCCAAATGATGCTATTAGTTCTGAAGCTAATACAATGTCTTCCAGAAAGGAAGAATTCGCCTTTAAGAAAGCATTTAATATTTTAGGAATTTTTACGCTTTCATTTTTCCTAGTCTCATTATTGATAAGCTATCTTTTACTAGGTCATTATCAGGAAGCACATCATAAAATACAGGTTGAATTAGGTCAGCAAAATGTGGCCTATTCTAAATTAGTTTCATTAGAAAAGGACAAAGAGAATAAAGAGGCGATACTTAAGCAATCTGGCCTTAGTGATAGTAATTTTCTTAGTTTTTATATTGCTGAAATCACTAAAAATGTTCCATCAGAGATTAATTTAAAGATGTTAAATATTTTTCCAACTACTTCTAAAATAAAAGCAGAACAACGAATCAACTTTAGTAATAACCTTATAGAATTAGAAGGAACAGCTTCTTCTAATGCAGAGTTTACGTCCTGGATAAAAGAACTTAAAAGAGAACCTTGGATCAATAACTTAGAGATTATTGATTTTCAAAGAGAGAACAGAACGAATTCATTTAAAATCAAATTAATACTGAAATTCGATGTTTGAAAACCTATCATATAAAAAGAAGTTTTTTGCTTTACTAGCCTTGATGTTGGTTTTAGGTATAACCGCATATAAACGATCCTTTAGCATGACGCTAGATGCTGCTCAATTATTAGAAGAATCTAAACAGAAGTTAGAGAAAGTAAGTAACTCTCAGCAACGTATTACTAACTTGATTGCAGAAGTTTCATATTTAGACAAGCTAATAGGTAAGGAGGTGGCAAATCCGGATATAGTTCAGCAGGAAATTCTAAATACATTTACAGAAATAAATACGAATACCCAATTAGTAAAACTGGAAGCAATCCATAAAGCCAGTGATGAATATTTTAATATTTATACGAATCGATTGATTCTAACTGGGAATTATGGTGATCTCCTAAAAACGACCTATAACTACGAAAAAGCTTTTGATTTTTCTAGGGTGGTAAGCCTCCAGTTTTATATTGAAAAAGAACCAAGAACACGAAGAAAAAAATTATTTGAACAAATTATATTTCAGAATTATGAAAAAATACGTTAGTTATATAACCATAGTATGTATAAGCTTTTTTATAGGCTGTGATGATATTATTGAAGACGATATTACCAATGATTTAGTGACAATTACTGCGCCAGAGGATATGGAACAGATCGAAGGGAATTCGGTACAGTTTAGATGGAATGGAATTGATGGAGCGGACGAGTATCGAATACAAATCAACAATAAAATTTCAAACAGTGTTATCTTAGATTCTCTTGTTAATACTACTCTTTTTAATTATACTATGAATCCAGGATCATATTTATGGAGAGTAAGAGGAGAAAATTTTGCGTATCAGACTGCATATTCTTTTAATTCGGATTTTACTGTAATTCCGTCGATAGACCTTTCTGATCAAGTGGTAACGTTAGAGAGCCCTCTTAATGAAGAATTTCTGAATAATACAGATATTACTTTTTCATGGCAACCAATTAGTACGGCTACTTCTTATAAGATTAAGATTTCGAAAATAGAGGGAAGTATAGAAACTCTTATTTTCGATAATGAAGGTAATGATATTAATAGTACATCTATAACTATAGGAAATTCTGTGATACCAGAAGACGCTAGATATAAATGGGAAATACAGGCTATAAATGCTTCAAGTATGACCATGTTTTTTTCGAATTTCTTTTCTATAGATACTCAGAATCCTCCAGAACCAGTTTTGACAGAGCCTACTACAGGTCAGACCGGTTCTGTAAATCAGGAAATCAGTTTTAAATGGACGTATACGGATACAGGAGCGATAACATCGGGAATTACGAGTAAAATCCAGATAGCTACTGATGATAGTTTTAACAACGTTATAGAAACAAATTCTAATCCACTAACTACGAACGAGTATACATTTACTTTTACAGTAGCAGACACTTATTTTTGGAAAGTAAAGGGAGAAGATGATGCAGGAAATTCAGGTGAGTTTAGTGAAGCAAATCAAATAATTATTAATTAATGCAAAAGAAAAAGATTAATAAAGCTTTGATTATTGCAGTTGCTCTGATTTGGGGAGTGGTTATTTATAAGTTTGCCGCTCCATATTTTTTAACCAATGATATGGTAGTTACAGCAGATGCTCTTGTTAGTCCGCCCAAAATATTCTTAAGAAAGAAGGATACTTTTAATCTAAATATACCAGATAGGGATCCTTTTTTAGGGAAAATAATAAGTAAAAGAAAGACTACAGTATCTGTTCCCTCTAGATCTCAAAAGAAGTCACGATCTAAAACAGTTGTAGCCAAGAATTGGCCCAGAATTGAATACTTAGGTTTTATAAAATCAAAGGAGAGTAAGTCCCGATTAGGATTGTTACGAGTAAATGGTGTTTTAAAAAGAGTGCGTAATGGAGCTGATATACAAGGCGTGAAAGTCAAAACTATTTCTCAAGATAAGATAACCCTTCAATTCCAAAAAGACATCAAAGATTTCCTGAAATCCAATTAATAGATTATTGTTTTTTTGCTGAATGTAATGGAAAATACTTAGTATATATTTCATAATATATATACTATTAAAAAGGCTTTGATACGCTAAGATGTGTCAAGGCTTTTTCTGTAATATAGTTTTTTTGAAAAAAAATGAATTTTCACGGTAACATTTGAATTGTTAAAGACACAAACTTATAGAGAAAAGTAAAATACTTTATTATCTCTTTAATATTGGGATGATAAAATATTACTAATTAATGATAATAAACTGGGAGATATTAATTTATAGGGTTTTGGAAGAATTTTTGGAAGAATCGTATGTTTTTAAGCAAATTATTAATAAACAATTAAATGTTAAAAAGTTTACGGTTTTAGCTTACTATTTTGATTTCTTTAACATATATTTGCCCTCCCAAAATAAAAAAATGACCATCTTGAAAAAAAATTACACTACTCTGTTGGTAATTTGCAATATCTTGCTTTTAATTACCATATTCACTTTATTTTCATTTTGTTTTTTAAGTAGATCCGAATCAAACATTGTCTATGTTGACAATGTTACATTGTTTAATGGATTTAATATGTCCAAAGACCTTGGAAAGATCAATAATGAGAAAATTACAAAACAAAAGAAAAAATTAGATAGTCTGTATACCATCTATTCAATCTTCAAAGAACAGAAGAATACAGAAAAAGCTACATCACTAGAAATTCAGTTGCGATCGGAGGATCAGGAATTAAGAAAAATCAACGAATATTTTTCTAATGATGTGAGCCAACAAGTCTGGAACCGATTAAATCAATACATAAAGGAATACGGAGAAGCAAATGAATATAAAATCATCCTAGGAACTCAAGGTAATGGTAACATTATGTTTGCTGAGGATGGAATCGATATTACAGAAAAAATATTAGAATACGCTAATAATAAATACGAAGGGAATTAAAAAATATTGGAATTAATAGTTGCGTATGTACGCCAGTTAAAAGAGAATTTATGAGAATGATAACTACTAAATTGTTTGCGGTATTTGTATTTACATCAATTACCACTTTTGCACAAAATAACACAACAAATGAAGGGGTGAACTCTGGAGAACAAGGGGATAATAATAGTTTTTTTGGAGTAAATTCTGGACGTAATAATACAGCTAATAATAATAGCTTTTTCGGTGCAAACTCGGGTCAGAGCAACACTATAGGACAAACAAATGTTTTTGTAGGGAGAAATTCTGGTCGTAATAATATAGAAGGAAGTAATAATGTTTTTACAGGTAATGCGGCTGGATTCAATAATGCTTCTGGAAATTTTAATACATTTTTAGGAACCTTTGCCGGTAGGGAGAACATCGAAGGAAGAAGAAATGTTTTTATAGGTGGAAATGCTGGAAGAAATTCTATAGGGAATGCAAATATCCTTATTGGATATAGAGCTGGTTTTAATGAAACTGGAAACAATAAATTAATTATTGAAAATTCGGATTCAGATACTCCTTTAATCTACGGAGATTTCGCTACAGATCAATTGGGAATTAATACCAATACCATTCCTGAGGGGTATAATTTTGCTGTGGGTGGTGGTGCTAGTATTAGTGAAGATCTTGACGCTAATAGTGTTACGATAGGAGTAAGTGAAATTGCTGACAGTAATTGGAGACGACTCCAAATTGGTCGGGAAATTGAACCAGGTAGAAGAAATTTTAATTTTGTAGTTTCTCCGAATTCAGAAACCACAGAATATTTAGCGTTTGGTATAAGTGATAAAAATAAAATAAGTAGGCAAAGTAATTATTTTAGAGATGATTTTTCCAGAATTTCCTATATGAGTAATAGGAATCAATATTTTTTCACATTAGATCATAATGATAGAGAAGGGCAAAATCAGGCAGCGATACAAATGCCTCTGGAAAACTCTAAAATTGTAATTGCTGGATTTGGAGATTATTTAGAAGATCAAGGACATAAATTAATTGTAAAAGACGGTACTGCATTGATTGAAAATGCTATTTATACAAATGGACGAATAGCCATCGGTACTACAGAAGATGATCCAGGGTATGCGCTTACAGTAAAAGGAAAAGTGCACGTTCAAGAAGTAAAGGTTGACCTTTTGGGGGTTCTTGCACCGGATTATGTATTCTATGAAGACTACAAATTAAAAACTTTAGAACAAGTTGAAGATTATATTGATCAAGAAGGACACTTGCCTAATATTCCATCTGCATCAGAAATGGAAAAAGAAGGTGTGAACCTTAAAGAGATGAATATGAAATTGCTGGAGAAAGTCGAAGAACTTACGTTATATACTATTGCACAAGAAAAAGCAATAAGAGAACAGCGAGAAGCAAATAATACATTAGAAAAACGTTTGCAAAAATTGGAGGAGCTACTAAAGCAATAATCTCAAATATTTAAATCACAATTTTTAGAATTATGATATTCAAAAAGGAATATATCTTCTTTTTGATTGGGATTCTTTTGTTTGTATCCTGCCAAAAAGAAAAGATAACACCAGTATCAGATAACGAATATAAGCTGTTTAATTTGGAACAAGCTGGTTGGAAATCTAAATCTGTTTCGCATTTATTTTCGGAAATAGAATACAAGGCAACATTGGTTCCATTACAATATTATATTCTAAAAAATGAAGGAAGCGACAACTTACAAAAAGTCGATTCCATTTATGAGTCTCTTAAAAATGAGCGAATTATAGAAGTAGAGTTTCAACAAGAAAAAGAAGATGACTTACTGAAAGAGATATATACAAACAGAGATTATGAAAGCTCAGTAAAGTATATGTCCTTTTATATAGAGAAAGATTTTAAGGTAGTCACGCAAAAAGGCGATACAGTCAATTGTTCTGGAGTTACGTTTGAGCGTAATTTCAAAGTTGCACCCTTTAAAAGATTGCTGCTCCATTTTGGTAATATTCCAGAACAAGAAAATATTAAACTGATATATAACGATAATTTATTCGGTAACGGATTAATGAAGTTTAATTTTAAAGAAACACCTATTAAGTTGTAATACAGTGTGTTGTTTTTAGCAAAAACGAATAAGTACATATTTTTTTAAAAAAGCTCAAAAATAGAGGTAACATTTTGTCTATTAATGGCATTAAATATATACAACAATGATAATTGTTGGAATGAGATAGATAAAATGATCCTTGTTAGAGATATTTTGATATTAAATAACAAAAATTATAACACAGACTAAGTGATATGATCAATACAATACGAAAGAGTAGGGTAACAAAGGTAATTGCAAGTTATTTGGCAATCCAGATGATAATTCAGATGGCACAGCCTATGCAATTATTTGCATTGACTAGTGGGCCATCACAACCAGAGTTTAATTCATTTACACCTATTGGGACTTCTGATATGGTGAATTTGTCTTCTGGGAATTTTAATTATAATATCCCGATTATGGATGTGGGTGGATATCCATTAAACTTAGCGTATGATTCTGGTGTAACGATGGATCAGGAAGCTTCTTGGACAGGATTAGGTTGGAACCTTAATATAGGTCAGATTAATAGACAGGTACGTGGTATTCCGGATGATTTCAAAGGGGATTTGATGGAATATGAGAATAACATGAAACCTAATGTTACGGTGGGTATTCATACAGCACTGGATCCACAGGTTTTTGGTATAGAAAAACCAGATGGTGTTGCTAAACCTCCAAAACCCTCGCCTGATGAAGACCCTGTACCAACTATTAGTATCGGAATGGGGATTAATTATAATAATTATACTGGAATTTCTTTTAAACCATCATTCGGATTGAACTTTCAACTTACGGATAATGTGAAGGTTGGGTTTGAGGCATCAAGCTCTGCAACAGATGGCGCTACGATAGCTCCTAATGTGAGTGCTAAAGGGGGTAGCAAATCAATTTTTAAAGGTGCAGTAGGAGGAACCCTTAATGCAGGAGTATCTTACAATTCTAATCGAGGGTTGACTTCTTTTAATATGTCAGCAAGTATTGATACAAAACCTTTTAAGGTTGGTGAAAATACTAAAGGTAAGGATGCCGAGAATTCATTTTCTACTAGCGGTTCAGGTAGTATTTCTTTTACAAATCCAACTTGGACTCCACGCAAACGAACTGCGTTTACAGATATCAATGGTACGGTAGCAGTTTCTGTTGGTGGAGATATATGGGGATTAGATGGAGAATTTGAGCTTTCTGCAATGGGATCTGTACAAAAAATTAAGGATCCAATTAGAACTGAAAAAGCATATGGATATGAATTTACCGGGTTCGCAGAAACGAATGATATCCTTGATTATAATAGAGAAAAAGAGCAGTTAATAGGTAAAAACACACTAGCATTGCCTACAACTACTTATACATATGATTTATATAGCGTTCAGGGCCAAGGTGCGGGAGGAATGTTTAGACCTTTTCGTTCTCAGGTAGGACAAATTAACGATGAGTTTATACAAGACGAAAGCGATAGCTTTAGTCTTGGAGTAGAAATAGAACCAGGAACTGGACAACATGTAGGGGTTAATTTTACAACAGCTCCTTCAGAAAGTCATACAGGTATTTGGAATACAAAAGCATTAAAGCATTTTAAACAAGAAAGGGAAGATACTAGAAAAGGCGATGAAAAATTAGATTATGAGCCTGTATATTTTAAATATATCGGAGAACCACGTGTAGATGCAGATCAACAATTATTTACTGATTTAGGAGGATATGATCCAGTTATGTTTAAAATAGGTGGAAGTAAAAAAAGTTTTAATAAATATGCTGATAACCAGTTTCTAAAAAAAACATATAATGCTGATCTAACGCAAGGAGAATATGCTCCTCTACCCAGTTTTTCTTCTAAGTTCAAAAGGCAAACTAGGGATGTACGAAATCAGAATGTTCAAAAACTCACTAAAAAAGAACTTAAGGGTTTTTATAAAAAAGAATATTACAATCAAAGAGTTAATACGAATGCTGCTGCACATCATACGGCAGAGATTAGAGTACAAAACGCAGATGGTTCTACCTATGTATTTGGAGAAACTGCTTATAATAAAGTAAAAGAGGAAGTTACTTTTACTACAGATAGTAATACGTATAACTGTGCAACCGGATTAGTAACTTATAATCAGGGAGAGAATTCTACAGGAAATAGCAGTGGTATCGATAACTTTTTTAGTGGTACAAAAACACCTGCCTATGCACATACGTATCTATTGTCATCTGTGTTATCATCAGATTATGAGGATCTTAGCGGTGATGGCCCTACGGATGATGATTTAGGAGCATACACTAATTTTATCTATACGAATAAAGAGGATGCCTACAAATGGAGAGTTCCTTATAGTAAAGCTCCGAGGCAAGCTTCCTATGATGCAGGTCTTAATACGAGTAGGTCTGATCAAAAAGGAAATTACATTTATGGAGAAAAAGAAATAAAATATATTGATAAAATTGTAACAAAAACTCACGTAGCAATTTTTGAATTGTCGCCACGTAAAGATGCTAGAGGAGCTGCAGGAAAAGATGGGGGAATTCCTTCTTCAGGAAGTCAACAAATGTATAAAATTAATAAAATCCGATTATACTCTAAACCAGAGGCTATAGCAGCAAATATTTTGGATAATGATACAGAGAATGATTTACCGATTACTGCAATTAAAACAGCTCATTTTGTATATGATTACTCCCAGTGTAAAAATATAGAGAACAATCATGGAGAGACTCCAGATGAACCTCATGAGTTAAGTAATCAGGGTGGTAAATTGACTTTGCAAAAGGTGTATTTTACCTATAGAGAATCTGAAATGGGAAAATATACTCCCTATACTTTTAATTATGGAACGGGCGAGTATGTAGATGGGAAATGGGTTCAGGATACCAAGTCAAATCCTGATTATAACATGAAATCGTATGACATATGGGGTAATTATAAGCCTAATATTGATGGAGGGTGTAGTACGATAGATCCAATTACAGCTCCAGAATTTCCTTATGTGCAACAAGAAGATCAGCCTCTACAGAATTCATATGCATCTGCCTGGACATTAACATCTATTGATTTACCATCGGGAGGGCGAATGGAAATGGAATATGAAACAGATGATTATCAGTATGTTCAGGACAGAAAAGCGATGCAAATGTTTAAAGTAGTTGGGGCTGGAGAAAATGCTACTTCTTCTGATCCAGAATCAAATCATAAACTCTATAAAACAAACGGTATACTTAGCGACAACGAAGCCAAATATTTATATGTAAAATTGCCAAAAGAAACAGAAGATATTTCTAATGAACAGTTTAGGGAAAAATATTTAGTGGGAATAGAAGGGAAACCAGTATACTTTCGATTTTTAATGAATATGACCAAATCAGCAGCTTCATCCAATAACAATAATAATTATGACTATGTAACGGGGTATTTTGAAATTGATGGAGAAGCAGAAGTATTTAAAGTAAATAATGATGTTTACGCTGGAATACCGATGAAAAAAGTACTGTTAGAAGGAGGAATAGAAGGAAGAATCAGAAAAGTAAACCCTATTTCTAAGGCTGGCTGGTATTTTGGAAGACAATATCTTAATGGACTGATCTATGGACTTAATATGGATCAACGATCAGAAAATTTAGAATCCATTGCCAAAAATTTAATAACCAGTGTTGCCGCAATGAAAGATTTAATAACTGGTCCTAATAAAAAACTTCGTAGCAACGAATATTTATGTGCGCAGCGTTTTATTCCTGCAAAATCTTGGATCCGTTTAGGATCGCCAGAGAATAAGTTAGGAGGCGGTGTCCGTGTAAAACAATTGGTAATGAAAGACCAATGGAGTAAGATGGTAGACCCTACTATAAATGATAGTAATCAACTAAAATTATATAATAAGGAGTATGGGCAAACCTATACTTATGAATTAGAAGACGGGAGTTCCAGTGGAGTTGCTACATATGAACCTAATCAGAGTAAGGAGAATCCATTTGTAGAACCTTTTTACAATAAAGCAGAACGCTTAGTGGCTCCACGTGAAGTAAATTATGTGGAGAAGCCATTTGGAGAAGCATATTTCCCATCAGCTTCAGTAAATTATAGTAGAATAACGGTAAGTAATTTGCAACGTGATGGAATTAAAAAGCATGCAACAGGAAGAGTAGTTTCGGAATATTTTACTTCCAGAGATTATCCAACGAAAGTAGATTACACAGATATTAGTGCTGATATGGTGACCAATCAAAATGACTTTTTAAAGAATATGTTGAAAGGTATTCTTGGAGCACCTATTAGTATGGAAACAAAATACACTCTCTCTCAAGGCTTTACGGTTCATACGAATGATATGAATGGTAAGATGAGATCTCAGAAAGTATATGCAGAAAATGGAGATGTTACAAGAACCCCTAATGCCGAAGAAAAACCAATTTCATCTGTGACGTATGTTTACAGCACAGAAGAGGGTGATGATACAAAGCTTAACAATAAATTACCAGTGATCCATAAAAATGGAGAAATTAGTAATGATCGACAAATTGGGGTTGATTATGATGTGATTAATGATTTTAGGGAAAGTTATTCTAAATCTCAGACACTTGGCTTTAAAGGGAATATTGTAGTACTACAAATAGGGCCACTTCCTGTACCGGTACCTATGGTAGTTCCATCCAAAACAACAATAGAGAATGTTGCTCATGCAGCTATTACTACCAAAGCAATTCATACAACTGCAGTATTAAAAGAAAAGATTGCAATGGATCTTGGGTCTAAAGTCTCTACAGTTAATGAAGCTTGGGATGCAGAAACAGGGCAAGTATTATTGACTCGTACAGTGAATGAATTTGATGATGAATACTTTAATTTTAATTTCCCAGCATATTGGTCTTATGATGGGATGTCACAAGCTTCTAAGAATATAGGGATAACAGGAACATTAATAAACTCAGGACAATTCTTTACAATCAATGATGCTAAAAAATATTTCACTTTAGGAGATGAAATCATAGCTTCTTATGGATTTGATTATACAGAGCGCCTGTGGGTTGTTGGATTTGATAATGCAGGTAATGGAGTTCTTTTAATGGATCGAAACGGAGGTGTTGTGAATAAGTCTGATGGCGTAAATATTGATCAGCCTATTCAATTTAAAATCGTACGATCTGGACATCGCAATCAGCAAATGGCAAATATGGGGGCCATTACTATGATGAAAAACCCAATTAAAGATAGTAGCGGAAATTATGTAGAAAAAATAGATACAACTACTTTTTCTATGGATGCTAATACACCAGCTTCCGATAACTTACGAATTGTTAATTCTAGTGCTGTTGCGTATAAAGATTTCTGGAACTGTCAGTGCGAAAGTCAATTACCTTTTATAGCAAAAGCTTTAGAAGATAAAACAGAACTAGAAGATGTGTCTCAAGAAGATTATCCTTTTGCGCCAGTACAGTTTAATCCGTACCTATATAATGCTAAAGGCGAGTGGAGAGCAGAACGATCTTTTGCATATTTAACCGAAAGGACTGATGTAAATGAAGGGAACACATCTTCTGTAAATACTAGAAGAGAAGGATATTTTAAAGAATTTACCCCTTATTATGCAAAAACAACCGAAGGAGATTGGCAAAAATCTGACAATGCTGATAAAGATTGGACATTTGCTAGTCAAGTAACTCAATATGGTCCTTATGGAGTAGAATTAGAAAATAGAGATGCACTAAATAGATATTCATCTGCACAATATGGATATAATTTCACCTTACCTACTGCCGTAAGTTCTAATAGCCAATATCGGGATATGGGAATGGATAATTTTGAAGATTATGGATATCAGATTAATAGAGAACAATCAGGCCAGTTTGATTCTGAAGCTCACTTTAATTTTAAGAAAGCGGCAGATGACGACGGAAACCAAGGTATACGCATATCTGAAGAAATATCTCATACAGGAAGAACAAGTTTATTAGTGCCGGGTAATGAGAAGGCAGAATTGGTACGTCACCTGCAGGGAGAACTAGAACCGGATACGGATTATGATGATGATGGTATTCTAAATCCAGATGATAAATGTCCTTATGATAAGGGTAGTAATATGGATTATGACGATGATGGTATAGGCGATATATGTGATGATGATCCGGTGCCGATGATTACAATGGCTTCTATAACAGACGATAGAGTTGGAGTTGACTACAGAAGTACACATAATGGTGATGGTAGGTATGAATATTGTTTAGCGAAAAGATCTCGTATTACAATACAGGGAAATCCAAATGATATAGTACCATTAGCTGTTTCTCTACTATATAATGACGATAGAGGATGTGCAGCATTTGTAAATGGAGAAATTGCTGTTACCAATGAAGGTAATACGGTATATAAAGAACTAGAGGTACAATTAGATATTACGGGTAGGGCGATTATCAATTTTGATATTGCTGCCAGAAATAGGAAAAAACGTAGGAGGGATAATTATGCCAAGGCTGAATTATTTTTATTAAGCAAACAAGATGGAAGTCGAATTAGAGGGGATAAATACTCCGAAATTGTAATAGATGTCTTAGCGAATTTAATAAAATGCCCTGGAAACGTACCGGTCAATTATATAGATTATGATGACTATACCTTAACCTGCGTGACCCCTTGTAGACTTTAGACTGCTGACTCAATTATAAAAAATAAAGTAGATACATGAAAAATCTAACATATATACAAACAGTACTAATAAAACATTCTTTGATAGTGCTGTTCACAATCTTCTACGGTACCCAGTTATTAGCACAAGTATCTCCACAAGAACGTCAAGCGTTAATTGATTTGTATAATGCTACGGATGGTGATAATTGGACCAGTACTATCAATGGAACAAATCCTTGGTTGGTAAATGATGCTAGTTCGTTGGTGAATACTTGGGGAGGTGTAACCGTAGAAGATAATAAGGTTATAGGAATATATCTTTTTGGAGGTGGAGTTGCGGGACAATTACCAAACTCTATAGGAGATTTAGTGCATTTAAGATCATTGGTTATTACAAGAAGTGGTGGGTTAACTGGAGGGATTCCATCTACTATTGGTAATTTAACACAATTAGAATCCATTAATTTAAGTTCCAATCAATTAACAGAACCGATTCCAGTTGAACTAGGAAATTTGACAAAGCTTACTGGCATAAATTTATATAGAAATCGAATTACGGGAACGATTCCTTCCTCACTGGGTAATCTGATTAATCTAATAGGTTTAACACTTGGAGAGAATGCTTTATCAGGTTCAATACCATCAGAATTAGGTAATTTAACAAATTTAACTGGTTTAAATCTATTTCAAAATCAACTTACTGGAACCATCCCTTCTTCAATTGGTAATCTTACAAATCTAACTTCCTTAGCGCTTGCTCGTAATGGTCTTACAGGAGGAATACCTATTAGTATTGTTAATTTAACAAAAATAACAGGGTTGGATTTAAGTTCTAATAAGCTTTCTGATCCCATTCCTCCTGAACTAGGAAACATGACGAATTTAACAGGTCTTAATTTATATAGAAATAGAATTACGGGATCCATTCCTAAAGAGCTAGCAAATCTTACTAACTTGGTTGGTTTAACCTTAGGTGAAAATGCCTTAACCGGTTCTATACCTCCAGAATTGGGTAGTTTAACAAATCTTACTGGCTTAAATTTATTTCAAAATCAGCTTACAGGTTCTATTCCACCAGAATTAGGAAATTTACAAAACTTAGTGGGCTTAACGTTAGGTAGAAATAGTTTGACAGGGCCAATCCCTGCAGCTTTAGGAAATCTTACGAATCTTGAAAGCCTTGATTTAGGAACTAATAGACTAACAAGTATAGCTCCAGAATTAGGAAATCTAACCAAACTAAAAAGTCTGATACTTTATATCAATCAGATTACTAGCCCAATCCCTTCTGAAATAGGAAATCTTACCAATTTAGAAACCTTTACCGTAGAAAGAAATGCTATAACGGGTTCTATACCTTCCGAATTAGGAAATTTAAAAAAGTTAAAGTCCTTAAGTTTTAGCAGAAACCAACTAACTGGATCCATTCCAGAAAGTATAGGACAGCTAACAGATCTGCAAGGCTTAGGAGTTTCTTATAATAATCTTTCAGGTAAAGTTCCTTCTGGTTTAGCCACTATTGTTTCCAATGGTGTTTTAAAGGGATTAGGGTTGGAAAGAAATAAATTTGTTTTCAGTGATTTCGAAGCAGAATTTCAGACATATAGAAATGATTTAACGAACTTTAATTATTTATTACAAGATAAAGTAGACGAGGTAGAAACACTTTCAGTATCTCAGAATGAAAGTATTACTTTAACTAGTTTGGCATTAACCAGCCCAAATAATAGTTATCAGTGGTTTAAAAATAATGTTGCCATTCCAGGAGCTACCAATAAAGATCTAGTAATTGCTAATGCCACAGATTCAGACGCAGGTGTATATCATTTTACAGCCACTAATAGCATAATAACAGATCTTACACTAACACGTAATTCTATCACAGTAGAGATAGGTTGCGGAGTATCTGCTTCAGAGAAACAAGCATTAATAGATTTATATAATAGTACCGATGGAGTAAATTGGCGTTATAGTACTAATTGGTTAACAGACGCTCCAGTTTGTGATTGGTATGGCGTTACTGTTAGTAACGGAAAAGTAACAAAACTAAGTCTAGCACTTAATGGAGTGGCGGGCCCATTACCTAATAATTTTAGTGATTTAATTCATTTAGAAAGTGTCACTTTTGAGAGAAATGCACTTACTGGTACGATTCCTTCTTCTATAGGTAATATGACCAACCTTACCTTTTTACATTTAGGTTCCAACCAATTAACAGGAGAGATCCCGGCATCAATCGGTAATCTTACTAACTTAACCGCTTTAAGTTTATATAGAAATGGCTTGACAGGTTCAATTCCTTCGGAATTAGGAAATCTTACCAATTTAGAAACCCTTCATTTGTTTAGTAATGGACTTACAGGAGTGATTCCAGCTTCTTTTGGTAATCTTACTAAGTTAAAAATCCTTATGTTATATATTAATAGGCTCGAGGGACCATTACCAAGCGAATTAGGTAATTTATCTGCGCTTGAAAACTTAAGCTTTGAGCGAAATGTTATAACTGGACCGATCCCAACTTCTTTTGGAAATTTAATTTCTTTAAAGGAGTTAAACCTTGGGAATAATCAATTAAGTGGAAGTATACCGTCTGAATTAGGTAATTTATCTAGTCTTATAGGGTTAAGATTATTTTGGAATAGATTAGAAGGAGAAATTCCTTCAGAGCTTTCGAATATTTCTAACTTAGAAATTATTAGTTTAACCAGAAATTTATTAAGTGGAGAAATTCCATCATCTTTAGGTGCTATTACAAGCCTAAAGTTATTGGATGTTAGTATTAATAATATCACAGGTACAGTTCCAGCCTCTATTGGTCAATTAACAAACTTAAATCATTTAGGACTAACACAGAACAAACTTTCAGGAAGAATACCACCAGAATTAAGGGCATTAGCTACTTCAGATGTTCTTAATGTACTAGGGCTTCAACAAAATAATTTTGTGTTTAGCGATTTTGAAACAGAATTTCAGACGTATCAAAATGATTTAACGACTTTTAATTACTTATTACAAGATAAAGTAGACGAGGTAGAAACACTTTCAGTATCTCAAAATGAAAGTATTACCTTATCAAGCACTGCATTAACCAGCCCAAATAATAGTTATCAGTGGTTTAAAAATAATGTTGCCATTCCAGGAGCTACAAATAAAGATCTAGTAATTGCTAATGCTACAGATTCGGACGCAGGTGTATATCATTTTACAGCCACTAATAGCATAATAACAGATCTTACACTAACACGTAATTCTATCACAGTAGAGATAGGTTGTGGAGTATCTGCTTCAGAGAAACAAGCATTAATAGATTTATATAATAGTACCGATGGAGTAAATTGGCGTTATAGTACTAATTGGTTAACAGACGCTCCAGTTTGTGATTGGTATGGCGTTACTGTTAGTAACGGGAAAGTGACAAAACTAAGTCTAGCACTTAATGGAGTAGCGGGTCCATTACCTAATAATTTTAGTGATTTAATTCATTTAGAAAGTGTCACTTTCGAGAGAAATGCACTTACTGGTGCGATTCCTTCTTCTATAGGTAATATGACCAATCTTACCTTTTTACATTTAGGTTCCAACCAATTAACAGGAGAGATCCCGACATCAATCGGTAATCTTACTAACTTAACCGCTTTAAGTTTATATAGAAATGGCTTGACAGGTTCAATTCCTTCGGAATTAGGAAATCTTACCAATTTAGAAACCCTTCATTTGTTTAGTAATGGACTTACAGGAGTGATTCCAGCTTCTTTTGGTAATCTTACTAAGTTAAAAATCCTTATGTTATATATTAATAGGCTCGAGGGACCATTACCAAGCGAATTAGGTAATTTATCTGCGCTTGAAAACTTAAGCTTTGAGCGAAATGTTATAACTGGACCGATCCCAACTTC
Source organism: Aquimarina sp. BL5 (assembly GCF_003443675.1). NCBI lineage: Bacteria > Pseudomonadati > Bacteroidota > Flavobacteriia > Flavobacteriales > Flavobacteriaceae > Aquimarina > Aquimarina sp. BL5. Next base: position 5,991,519 of record NZ_CP031963.1, read on the forward strand.
TTTTGGAAATTTAATTTCTTTAAAGGAGTTAAACCTTGGGAATAATCAATTAAGTGGAAGTATACCGTCTGAATTAGGTAATTTATCTAGTCTTATAGGGTTAAGATTATTTTGGAATAGATTAGAAGGAGAAATTCCTTCAGAGCTTTCGAATATTTCTAACTTAGAAATTATTAGTTTAACCAGAAACTTGTTAACTGGAGAAATCCCATCATCTTTAGGTACTATTACAAGCCTAAAGTTATTAGATGTTAGTATTAATAATATCACAGGTACAGTTCCAGCCTCCATTGGTCAATTAACAAACTTAAATCATTTAGGACTAACACAGAACAAACTTTCAGGAAGAATACCACCAGAATTAGAGTCATTAACTACTTCAGATGTTCTTAATGTACTAGGGCTTCAACAAAATAATTTTGTGTTTAGCGATTTCGAAACAGAATTTCAGACATATAAAAACGATTTAACGACTTTTAATTACTTATTACAAGATAAAGTAGACGAGGTAGAAACACTTTCGGTTACAGAAAATGGCACGATTACATTAACAAGCACAGCATTAACGAGTCCTAACAATAGCTACCAATGGTATAGGGATGGAGTTTTAATTCCAGGAGCAATCAACAAAGATTTAGTAATTACTAATGCTAAAGAATCTGATGCTGGAATATATCACTTTACAGCTACTAATAGTATAGTTACTGATCTTACTTTAGAGCGCAATCCGATAACATTAACAGTAGAAGAAAATATCTGCGGAGTTTCTGAATCAGAAAAGCAGGCATTATTAGATCTGTATAACGCTACCAATGGAGATAGTTGGAGTAATACATTAGCTAGTAATAAGCCTTGGGATGAAAATATATCTGTTTGCGACTGGTATGGAGTAACGGTTGTAGATGGTAAGGTAGTAGGGTTAAATTTGGAAAATAATGTAGTTAGTGGTACTATTCCTTCTTCGATTAGTAATTTGATATACCTAACTAATTTAGATCTGAACACCAATGCATTAATAGGAGAAATTCCATCTTCTATGGGAGCCTTGTTAGAATTGACATATTTATCAATGCATCATAATAGTTTAACAGGTAATTTACCTCCCTCGCTAGGTAGTCTATCGAATCTTACTGTTATGGATTTAGGTTTCAATGTATTACAAGGGCCTATTCCTATTGCATTTTGTAATCTATCTAATTTAGAAATACTAAACTTATCGAATAATCAATTATCAGGATCTATACCAAAGGAATTAGGAATTCTTAAAAAGTTAAGAAGGATTAACCTACAGTATAATTTCTTTACTAATGTAATTCCTTCTCAATTAGTAAGTCTATCTAATTTAGAATATTTAGCGCTAAATAATAATATATTATCTGGAGTTATTCCATTCACTGCAACTGAGTTTAGTAGACTTGAATCTTTTTTGTTTGAGAACAATAAATTTATCTTTTCTGATTTTGAGAATAAACATATAGGATATAAGGATTTTATAAATACGATATATCAGTATAGTCCTCAGGCTAAAACAGATGCTGTAGAAACTAAAACAGTAACAACTGGTAATACTATAACATTGACGACTGTGTTATCGAGCGAAAATAATAATTATCAGTGGTTCAAAGGAGATGTATTGATACCATCAGCTACCTCCAGAGAATATAGTATTACAAACGCAACTATAGAGGATGCAGGAGACTATTATTTTAAGGCTACTAATAATGTTATTGACGGGTTAACTTTAGAGCGCAATGTAGTGACGCTTAATGTTGTAAATAATTGCGAGGTTAGTACTACAGAACGTCAGGCCCTAGAAGCTTTGTACACCAGTACAAATGGTACGAACTGGACCAATACATTAGCAGAAAATCAATCTTGGCTTATTAACGATTCTGATTCTGCTATTTGTGATTGGTATGGGGTTGTTGTAGAAGATAATAAAGTGGTAGAATTAAATCTTTCTAATAACAACTTGCAGGGTATTCTTCCAGACATATTTAATGGATTACCATATCTCAAAAAAATTCGTTTTGATGGGAATATATTAAGTGGAGAAATCCCTGTTTCTTTCTCGGCAATAGCTGGATTAGATATTTTAGCCATAGAGAATAACCGTTTTATCTTCAGTGATATAGAAACAGGTTCCGATAATTATGTGCTTAAGTTGGGGAATGAGTTTACATATATTCCTCAGGATATGGTGGATGACGAAAATACCGTTAGGGTAACTCAGGGTGAGTCAGTAACATTAACTACAATACAATTAACAAGTAATGCCAATACATACCAATGGTTTAAAAACGGCTTACCAATAGATGGCGCTACAAATAAAGAATATACGATTACCAATGCTACAATAGAGGATCAAGCAGTTTATTTCTTTGAAGCTACGAATACTATAGTTGATGATTTGATCCTAATGCGGAGAGCTATAAAAATAGAAGTAGTTGAAGAAGGAGATACCTGTAGAGTTTCAGAGTCAGAAAAGCAAGCATTAATAGATTTATACAATAGTACCAATGGACCAAATTGGACGAATAATACCAATTGGTTAACAGATGCGCCAGTCTGTGATTGGTATGGGGTTACGGTTGTTGAAGGTAAAGTAATTTCATTAAGTTTAGTAAATAATAATTTGGATGGAATACTAACACCTAGTATTTCTAATTTAAATTTACTGACAGAATTGATCTTAAATTCTAATCGAAAACTTTTAGGAAGTTTACCGTTAGAATTAATGGAGATGATTAATTTAGAAAGATTAGCACTATCATCCTGTAATTTATCTGGCAATATCCCTGAGGAAATAGGGAACCTTCTTAATCTTGAAGAATTGTATTTAGGATATAATAATTTTTCGGGAACTATCCCTTTGAATATTAGTATTCTGAGTAAGCTTAGGGTTCTTGCTATAAATTCAAATGATATAGAAGGTACTATCCCTGATACTATAAATAATTTATCGAACCTTGAAACCTTAGATTTATTTAGTAATGAGTTAGAAGGTCAAATACCCGATTCTATTGTCGACTTAGTTAATCTTAAATTATTAAGATTGTTTTCCAATAAATTGGAAGGGATTATACCTGAACAAATAGGTAAGTTAATTAACTTAAACCAATTGCAATTAGGTAATAACCGACTTGTAGGTACAATACCGGTTGGTATAACGAATTTATTAGAGTTAACTAATTTTAATATTTTTAATAATCAAATAGAAGGAACCATACCTGCTGATATAGGTAACTTAAGTTTGTTGACTGAGCTTGTACTTGCTCAGAACAAGTTAGAAGGCACTATTCCTGATAGTATCTCTAACCTCCAAGAATTGTCGAATCTTAATATTTATTCAAATTCACTTAATGGTAAAATACCATCTGGATTGACATCCCTTTTAAATTGGACACACTTTCTTTTTTCTTCAAATAATTTTGTATTTAGTGATTTTGAGAATGAACATGTCTCCTATACCAATCAAATTGCAAATCAATATGCATATTTTCCTCAGAAAAAAGTAGATGAAATAGAGACTAAATCAATTGTAAGTGGACAATCAGTAACCTTAACAAGTAATGATTTAACAAGCACTAATAATCGTTACCAATGGTTTAAAACAGTCAACGGTAGTACTACAGAGATTCCAGGAGCGACTAATAAGGAGTATACCATAGAAAATGTAGCAGAGACAGATGCAGGAATCTATCATTTTACAGCTACCAATAGTATTGTAACCGATCTTACGTTAACACGTAATCCAATTACCTTAGAAGTTTTAGAGGCTGGCGCTTGCGCAGTATCTGATGAAGATAGACAGGCGTTGATTGATTTTTATCAAACGACTAATGGTGATGCTTGGGTAAATACGGTTAATGGCTCACAACCCTGGTTAATAAATGATCCGACCTCTAAAGTGTGTGATTGGTTTGGAGTAACCATAAGTTCTGATTATAAAGTAGAGAGTATTCAATTACCTGGTAACAATCTTAGAGGAGAGATACCAACTTCGTTAGAGGTATTAAAGGATCTTAAAGTATTGGATTTATCGCAGAATAGTATGATTGGTGAAATTCCTGTAATATTAGGTAATATGCCAAACCTAGAAAGCTTGAATCTTAGAGAAAATGTATTAGTTGGTGCGATACCAGAAGCAATTACTAATATAACAAGTTTACAAACCTTAGATCTAGGATTGAACCGTTTTTCTTCAGTGATTCCAACAACCATTGGAGAATTGCAGGCACTTACATATCTAGATTTGAGTGAGAATAAACTTGAAGGAACTATTCCAGAAAGTCTATATACTTCTTTATCATTGGAAGTAATCAAATTCCAAAAAAATAATCTAAGTGGAGGTGTTTCAGGTAGTATAGGTGACCTAGTGAACTTAGAAGTGTTCTGGTTATCAGAAAATAATTTTTCGGGAGCTATTCCTTCATCTATTACTTCGATACCAGGATTATATAATGTGCATTTGGATGCGAATGCTTTTGGTAGTGATTTACCTTTACTGATACCAAACTTTGCTTTAGCAAATACAGAGGTACAAATAAATAGCAACCGTTTTGTATTTAGTGATTTCGAAAATGAACACCCTCAGTATAGAGATAATTTAACTAATTATACCTATATACCGCAAGCTAAAGTAGACCGAGTAGAAACAATCATAGTAGAATTAGGTGGAAGTGCGAGGTTATTTACTGATGATCTTACAAGCCCTAATAATATGTATCGATGGTATAAAGGTCAAGACTTCTTTGTAGAAACACAATTACGAGAAATTACTATTGATAATATTACAGAAGCAGATTTAGGAGACTATTATTTTGTAGCTACTAATAGCACTATCGAAGGACTGGTACTAGAGAGAAATAGAATCACGTTAAAGTTAAGAGATATTACCCCCCCGGATGGAGGAGATTGTGATATATTAGAAGGAGTTGTTGATGGTAGTTTCGAAAATTGTTATGATAGTTCAGGTATTATAGGTACTACTACACAAAATAATGATCTTAGTTGTAGTGGTTTTGATACTCCAGGAAATTTTATGTACACCTGGAAAATTGATCCAAATAATCAGGGAACTTCGGGTGGAATTTTGAGTTTAGTTCAGGAATCACCAGATGGAGGTGCATTTGCATCTTGTCGTGTGGATCAACCGCAATCTCAATTTCCATCGATAATTCTTTTTGCACTTCAAAAGGAAATAACAGAAATAGAAATTGGTGCGGAATATGAGATTTCATTTTATCAATCAAATGGAGGATATTCTGGAGCAACTAGTGAATTTAATGCTTCTTGGAGAGTTTCTTGGTCTCAAGGGTTTGGTTCTGGTAGTTCAGAAAATTCTCCAGATATGTTAGTTAAGGGAGGATTGGTAGGTAATAATTCTGAAGCTCCAACTTGGGATCTAGTAAAGATGAGATTTACTGCAGCATCTTCTTCAATGAATTTAACTTTTACTCCTGTTGTACCTGCACATAATACCGTGGATAATGGAGTATTAGTGCATCTGTTAATCGATGGTATAAAAGTGACAAAAGTAGATGGAGATTGTGGCGATACCACATCTGATTACGAGTTTTGTTTATCACAGGATTCACCTACTATTGCCGACTTAACTTCCCCTATTACAGGAACTAATATGGTGTCCTGGTATGAATTGGAGACTGGTGGAGAGCCACTACCTTTAGATGAAGAAATCACTGAAAATTTCACTTATTGGGCGGATGATAACTTAGGAAACCCGAGAGTTTCTGTAGATGTAGATGTCTATGGAGGTTTTATAGGGTATGATAATTTAGAAGATTATGATTATCAGTCTTTTGCTGTTATAACAGATCCTAAGATAAGTGATTTGCAATCACCAGGAGAAAACATTACCTGGTACAGTGCAGCAGTAGGGGGTATACAATATAATGATTCGGATCCTTTGGTAAATGGCAGTTCATATTATGCACAACAAGGAACTAGCCCCTGTAGATTTGAAGTATCAGTTTTTGTAGGAGTTTTTCCTCCATTAGGAGATGGATGGCAATTTTTCTGTAAGTCAACAGATCCAACTTTAAACAGTATAGAACTTGCAGACTTAGATGCAGGGTATAGTTATAGATGGTATAATCAGGAAATAGGGGGGTCAGCATTAGATACAACTATCGGACTTCTGGATGGTGATATATATTTTGTAACTATAGTAGATCCAGAAGGTAATGAAAGTGAGCGAAGACAAATAGAGGTTTCGGTGTATGATATCCCACCACCCGTAGTAACACGTACACATCAAGTGTTTTATTCTAATGATCCGGTAACTGTTTCTGAATTAATCGCTGTAGGAAATAATATTATTTGGTATGATGCTAATGGAATTGCTTTTGATCCAGAAACACATTTAGATGAAAGTGTTACCTATTATGCAGGGCAGACTGATCTAAATTGTAAAGAAGGAGATATTAATTGCTGTGTAAGTACAGAAAGAATAGCAGTAACAGTAGAAATACTCGAAGAATTACCTCCTAGTCTTATCGGTTGTGAACGATTCCGTCCTCAGCCTGGTGATCATTATGTAATTAGTGCTTGGGTGCGAGAAGATGGCTTACTAGCGACAAATCCAGAAGTTAAGCCTTTTAGTGCAGTAAGTAATTCTTTTGTTAAATTATTAGAGCATTTGTATGAGGACGTTTTAGTAGGAAACAAATCTATTCCTGCTATCTACAAAGTAGATAATCGACAATTAGATGACCTTATTCCTTTTATAGTTAATTCAGTCGATAAAAATTTAACAGTTTATAATTTTAAACCTTATAAGAGAAAACAGGATAACGAAGGTCCTGAGAGAACCGTAGGTTTCGAATTCTCTTTAATACCAGGTAATAATGCACCAGTTTATAGATATCAAACTCCATTTGTAGTTGAAAACGGAAATAACCAAAAAAACTACAGATACCCATTATCTCATAATAGTGAAGTACTTGATTTAAAATTTAAGGATGTTATCGTTACTGGAAATACGTTAAAGATTATATCTGATTTTAGTATTACAGGAGCTCCTTATAGTCTTACAAGAACTAATATTGAAAATAATACAAATGCAGCTGGAATACAATCAGAAATCACAACATTTACGTTTATTTCAGATCCTGATTATCAAGCCATGAAGTATATGAATTCTAGTATGCGATTGATTTTTAAATCAGGAGATCCTGTGGCGTCTGAGGATGAACTAGAAGAAATTCAAAACATTGAGTTTACACCTAAAGGAGCTTTAATAGACGGGTGGCAGCGCGTTTCAGCGGATTTTGTAATTCCCTTAGATGCGATTAATATGACAATTTCTTTAGAAAGTAATATTCGACAAGGAAGCCCAGAGAGCCTGAATGTATATTTTGATGATATCAGAATACATCCATTCGAAGGGAATATGAAAACATTTGTCTATGATCCAATTACCCAAAGATTGCAAGCAGAATTAGATGAAAATAACTATGCTACCTTTTATGAGTATGATCAGGAAGGTGGGTTGATTAGAGTGAAAAAAGAAACAGAAAGAGGAGTGTATACGATTCAGGAAACACGTTCTGGGAATGCTAAACGTACTAATTAAAGAATGATGAAAGAAATTCATAAATATTATAGTATTACCATTGTATTCATAATGATTTGTTCATTAGGATCAATACATGCACAACATACAGACGCAAGAAAAATATTAGAAAATGTTGCGCTGTTTTATAAAAACACGGCACAGTATCAAATAGATGTGACTTATAATATGCATAGAGGGTTTACTGGGAACAATATCACCGAATCTTATACAGGTGAAATGGTTAAGAATGGTGATTTCTCCAAATTCAAAGTATTAAATTCTGAAATCATCTATTTTTCCGATGATCAATTAACAATCTCACACACGGATAAGACAATCGCATATTCTAAGAAGACAGTTACATCTGTATCAAGCTCGCCTGTAGAAATTGAAGGCTTTCTAAAATTTTATGATCAAATTGCTATAACAGAAAAAAATGGACAACTTAAATGTGAGATGGTAAGCTCTAAATATAATCCTAGTAATCCATATGGTAAAGTGATTATTTATATAAACAAAGATAAATATTACATCGAAAAACAAGAACTATTCTTTGCCGAAGCAATTCCTTTCGTAGATGAAAAAAATAACGAAAGGGAATCAGATGTAGGACGATTAGTGATACTCTTAAAACAGAAATCATTAGAAGATCAAACAAGAGTTACACTACAGGATTATTTCACTTTTTCATCCGGTAAAAAAGTGATATTGTCATCAAAGTATAGTGAGTATAATTTTATCAATCAAGCCAATTAAAACCATATGTATTTATCTATGAGAAATACAAGAACATATATAGGAGTATTCATTTTGTTTTTTGCTATTGTAAGCAGTTATGGACAAAATAAAAATGAATATGATGCAATAGCAATTAGTAATGCTATTAATACGGGAGATGAATTACCATTGATTCCTGAAATGGCGCCAGAAAATTCAGTTACTATAGCCGCTAATACATTGGTAACTTTAAGAATTTTAAAGAACCAGGAACCTTACAATTGGTATCGTTATGGAATACAATTAAGTATTATTCCATTAAGCATTACTGGTGATCAAATTCCTGAGGAAACCAAGGAAGTAACGTTATCGGTAGAACAAAATATGGTTGCCGGTGCAGGAAATGGAGGTATTGATCTACAGAAATATGTACTTCGAAATAGTTATGGAGCAGTTGTCTCAATAGCGCAAGGGACATATCAAAACCTGGAAACTAATGTGGCCGAGGATATTAATGGATATATACCAGAAAATATACAGTTATCAGTAGAATTCGATGCACAACGATACCTACAGTTGTTAGCTACAGATATTCCTCAATTCACCAACGTAACATCTCCTCAAGATGGGCAACTTCCGATTAATTGGACAGCCATAACAGGAGCAGAAAGTTATGATTTAGAATGGACTTGGGTGGATGATTATGGAAATGATTTTAATACAGGGAAACCTGAGAATACGATACCATTTACAGCCCGTAGTTTCGAGCTGAATAGTACCCGTATTCAAACAACTAATACAGCGTATGCTATTCCATTAATTTATGCTAGAGGATATGTGGTGTATAGAGTAAGGGCAGTCGGGAGGTATATCGATACAGCTGCTAATACATCCACTTCTTATTATAAATATGGAAAGTGGAGTAGTGGAACCACTCCAATGCAAACCATTGCAGATTGGCCACATAAATTTAAGGTAAACGAAGATCATGAAAATGGTAAAAATTGGCAGTTTCAGGCAAGTTATGCAGAAGAAGGAAAGAAAAAAGAAGTAGTTAGCTACTTTGATGGAACATTACGTAACCGGCAAACTGTTACCAAAATTAACTCTGATGATAATGTTATAGTCGGAGAAGTTATTTATGATGCCCAAGGTCGCCCAGCGGTTGAAGTTTTACCTGTACCTACAACAGAAAATACTATTGGATATGTTCGGGATTTTAACCAAAATACGAATGGGAATCTATATACTTACGAAGATTTTGATAAGGACACACAAAATATATTGGATCAGTCTACAGATCAAAAAGCGATGTCTACAGCTAGTGGTGCTTCTAAATATTATTCAGCAGCGAATACCGTAGAAGGGGATTTTAGTAATCGTATACCTGATGCAGAAGGGCATCCTTTCTCACAGATTGAGTATACTCCGGATAATACAGGTCGTATTCGAAGGAAAAGTGGAGTGGGTGTACATCACCAGTTAGGGAGTGCACACGAGATGGAGTATTATTATGGTACTCCTGGACAAAAAGAATTAAACCGTTTATTTGGGTATAGTGTAGGTAATAAAGCACATTATAAAAAGAATTTGGTATTTGATCCAAATGGACAGGCAAGCGTAAGTTATATAGATCCACAGGGACGCACGATAGCTACAGCTTTATCTGGTGACGCAGCCATTACCGAAATGGATGGATTACCGGGAGAAGATGAAAGTCAAAATCCAGAGGACCATAAAAGACTTACAGAAGATTTATTAGGTAAGTTATCCGCAAATGCTACTGATACAAATCAGGATAATAATATTCGCACGGCTACACAACAATATGGAGCACAGAATGATGCTTTAGTGTATACAGGATCTAAATTAGCAACAGACGCTAAGGCAAGAAGCTTTACATATAGCTTGAAAAACAACCCCGTTTTTATATATACGTGTGCAGAAAACCCTGATAAAAAAGAGATAACTTATCCATTAGTATATGACCTTTCGATAGATGTTTTGGATAGAGATGGAGAGAGTGTGGTAACAGGTCCATTGCAATATGAGGTAGACTTGGTAAATACACCAGGTGTTACTAATGATACTTTTTTTGTAACAGATCCATTAAAAGATGTGGTAACACCCAGAGGTTCATTTAGGATAACTAAGAATCTTACCATCAATAAAGAAGCATTAGAAGAGTATGCAGATGATTACATAAGAAGACTTCAGGACCCAAATGATGATTGTTATATAACTACTGAGCAGGTTTCTTCATTACCCCCTATAAATATTGAAGGATGTTTTGTAACATGTTCTGATTGTGTAGAAGCTATGGAATCGGATTATCCAGCAACAGCTTCAAAATCAAATAAAGAGGTGTTTGTAGATACTCAAATGGCATCATATGATATGTCTCAATTGGAGTATTTAGATATAGAGGAAATTGAAGCAGAAAAAATCAAACTTAGAGCTGCTTTTGGAGATCAATGGGACGCATTGATACGTGCGTGTAATGCACCTTGTAATGACGGAACGATTGATAATAATGATACCATAGAAGATATAATAGCCAATTCAATCAGTTGCTCTATCAAGGAATCAGCATTGCTTGATGACATGAGACCGTTGGGCAATATGGTGCCTATACATCAGTATTATACAATAATACGAATACTAGTGGGAATAATACATCTACCACAAGTAATACAGAAAAACTTAACATATATAATGATGATAATGGGTTGTATAGTACAAAGGTAACAACAGATCTATACAATAGCTGGCGTAACCCTCGTCATCCTAAATATGATCAAGATACTAACAGTAATAATGAATTATATACCAAAGGGCACTACTATAATGTAGATGGTACTGTAAGTTATGTTCAAGGGAAAAAAGAAGTAGAAGTTATTACTAATGAAGAAGGTGAAGTAATAGAGACTATTACTACGTATATACCAGAATTAAAAGACAATTCACCTTATATTGAAGATAAAGACAATCCAGAGATTATATATTTCGAACCACAGTATTTAGCAGATGTAGCTATATTCTTATCAGAAGATGTATGGCAGGAGCAATGGGTAGAATCTTTACTAGTATATCATCCAGAGTATTGTTATCTAGAATATAACGAGGCAGTATGCGGAATGATCAGTTCAGTACCCGGAGTTGGTACTATGAATTCTGACGGATATGAAATCTATTTACACGGGCTTAAACAGTTTGATGATGTTCCATCGTCATTATTAGGAGGTTTTATGGCTTTAGCTGACTTAGATCCTTATTTTAAGCTGGCAATACCTGGTATGAAAGATAATAGTAACCTTAGAAAGACTATTATTAGAGAAGCGCTTACCGAGAATTACAATGGTAGTGGTTTTAACCTGATGGAATTCACTTATGCTACTATGGTATGTAACAGTATTACCAGTTGCGATTTAGGATTGGGAAGTAATCCACAGGCAAGTAGCATTATTAGTCAGGTAAATACTTTGATTCCTTCAGAAAAAGATCGATTCTGGAATACCTACAAAGCAAATTATTTAACAATAAAGCAAACCATACAGTCATTGTTTGCTAATATCAATGCAGTTGATAAAGGATGTTATAATGGGTGTATTGGTTCACAAACACCAGCCACAAACTTATTAAACGTACTATCAGAATATAGCCAAAATCTGCAGAATCAGGTAGATACTTTTTTCAATAGTGCCAATAATGGAACAGATCCTTGTAGTGATACTCATATAGGATTATTTAGTGAAAAGGAAAAACGTTTTAAACCGTCTGATTTATTGTACGATTCTGGAGATGACCCACAAGATATCTACGATGATATTGCGGAATATACAAATTATGAATATTATGTAGAAACAGGAGTATGTCCAAAGGCAAGAGATATGGAATTGTACTTGAACTATTTTTTCAAGGAATATGCTAACGGCGTATCTGGAACAAGACCATATACAGGGAGGTATTTAAGTCCTGCATTGTTTGAAGATTTAGGAGGAGAACACCCACCATCTTATAACAGTTTTGATGTGGTCAATACAATTGTAGACAATACATTGAATATTCAATTTAGAGAAGGAGCTAACGATATCGGAGAAGTTCCTATTACGGTAAGTATAGCGGGGAATGTGAAAACTTGGGATGCTTATAGAGAAGGAAATTGGGTAATTACACACCTCAAAAGCATCAATACAAATTATAATGAAAGTGCCAAGTTATTTGAGTATAGAGTTATTGCCCAGATACGAACAAGTGTTACAGCAGAAACCTATGAAGAAATTATTTTATACGGTACAACTCAGGCTAGATTATCTAATTGTAGCATCGTAGCACCCGATGGTATTGGAGAATATCTAGGAGATGGAGGAACAAATCCAGGCGCTACTTGTAATAAAAGATCTCGTTTTGATACTGCATTAACAGCTTTATTGAGAACGTTAGAACGCTCGGAAACTATTAATTCTAGTGTTTCCTTAGACAATAACATAGCATATCAAAATAGTTATTTACCACAGTTTTTTGGTTCAGGACAAGCACAATGGTATCAAGAAAGTCCTGGAGTATATATCATCAGTGTTGATGGGGTTACCAAAATGACCTTAGAATTGGACCAGGATTTTAATACGGATGATATTAGATATATCACAGGAATAGGTTTTGAGTACATAAAGAATGCAGAAGATAGAATCCTATACGAAAATATAAGAATAACATACCGTTCTAATTCGTATAGAAGAAGATCTATTACCGGTAAAATATATGAATCCTGCGTTAGTGAAGATGATGGAGGAGAATCCAGTGCAAGTTTTAAATCTGGAACAGATGGAATTGCAAAATCAGCTTTTGGTGCACCTGGAGCGACTTGTAGATTGCTTAATTTTTTGTGCTGTGGTGATATAAATGATATTGTTGTGGATGAAGATGATCAACCATTTGAATGTCCAGAATCAGAAATAGCTTGTGTAGAGTTTGCAGATACAGAACTTCTTTTTGAAAAGCATCTCCGTGATGTTATGAATACAGCATTTAAAAGTATTGATATCTCTACCGGACAGGGTACTCCTTTTAATACACAGGGGGTAAATGATTTTAAAGAAACACTAAGGTTAGAAGATCGTTTTCAGCAAATACTACTCAATAATGCTACTTCTTCTTTTGATGTAGGAACGGCTCATGTAGAAGCCACATTAGCAAGCGCTGATGGAGCCTTTTTTGCTCTTACTTTTTATAGGAGTGCTGCAGAAAATAATTTTAGGGATCCACTAGCGAGATTTTTCATATCATTCGATGATGTATATGATGATTTTCACGGTGGTATAGATGAGGCAAATAAACCCTCAGGTATCACTGATATTCTGTGTGTTGATCTTATTGATGATATAGAACAAACACAACTGCGTATTACCTATAGAAATTATCTCGGAGTAATAAATACCTTTGAGACTAGTTTAGTATTGAATATCCGACATGGTGATGCTAATATATACTATAGTCAACCTAATTTAGAATGTGAGTTTTTTGAGGAGCCTGTAGTGGATACAGGGTGTGTAAATGTAGATTTAGAAGCAAGGAATCGTTTTGGTGAAGAATTAAGATTTCTATTGAATGCTTTGATCAGAGATGGAGCAACTAATGAGAGTTTAGGGGATTTGATACCGCTCAAAGGGTATCTGGAATATTCTGAATTTTTACAAAAGATGTTAACCTATCAGAGCTCAGAACTTACAAGTAAACAAAATAACTACAATGACTTAGGTGTAGATTTTTCAAATCTTGATCATGTTAATGCGCAATTTGTTAGTAGTGGTTCTCAATTAACATTCACCATTTATTTTGCAACTATTTTTAGAATTACTTTTACTATTAATGATAGTATTACAACTAGCGATGTAAGAAATATAAAATCTATTGAAAAAATTGATTTTTATTTACAAGGTTCTGATGCCTATTTTACTATTGATGTCGATGGAATAATTAAAGAGACTTCTTTGGTTGGTTTTTTTAAAACATATTTGATTGATTATGGGAGTAGATTATATTTTGGTTGCGATATTACAACAGCATATGTTGATTCTAATTTGCAAAACGATCCGAATGATATAAATAATTCTGATGTAGACACTTGTAGCTTAAATAAAATTGAAGAAAATGATTTAGAAAACCTTTTAAAAGATGTATTTAATGTAGTTATATCTTCAGTACCTCCAAATACAATAAAAATTGTTTCTGACCCAATTTTAGATAGATTATTCTATGAAGATTTTAATTTAACCGATAGAATAAAACAAAAAGTATCGAATAGACTTGAAGCAAATGGAAGATCGTATCCAAATGCCTTTAATGGGTATAAGGCAAGAATAGGAACGTTTAGCAAAGAATTGGGAGGTCTTTCAACCTATGATTTACAACAGTATTTTTCGGATCAGATTGCTAATGTTGTAATCATACAACCTAACCATTCATTTAGAGAGGTTAGTGAAATTTTAGAAGTTCAAATTAATAAAATACCCAATAATGCAAGTAGATCCCATTTTTATTGTACTGTATATTATATAGATAATATGGGAATAAATAAAGTAGCGAAAAATGTTCTTATAAATATTTATCATAGAAATAGAGAATCTTATCTTACTCCATTATGTGATTGGCTTTCGCAAGAAGTTAGCGCATCCCAAGCACCACTTTTTTCTCTAAATCAACAAACTTCTAAATCACAATTGTTTGATCAGAATGACTCCTTTTTACTAAATGGAGATATTGAGTTCAATCTGGTTACAGGTGGATTAGAACAATTATCATCCAAATCCACAATCATCCAATCGCAAGAACCTGCTTGCGGTACCGATATCTGTATTCCACCCATCCCGGCGCCATTAAGTTGTACAGATGTATATAATAATGCAACTACAGGATATTTGGCTGTAATGAACCGAATAGAAAAGGTATTGGATGAAAACGGAGATCCTGCAGAAGGGGATGTAGTGGATGAAGCATTTTTCTGTGATAACTCATTACAATATGTTGTTAAAGATTACAAAGCTTATTTAGATAAATTTTTGGTTACTAGTACGCTACATCCTTTCTATATGCATATCACCCGTTTTGGAGCCACAGAGTTCAATTACGGATATGAAGATATGGAAACGGTAATCGATGCATATTATACACACGTTCAGAGCGTGGCAGAGGGAGAACATAAAACTTGGGCCGCATTTACTTCTGATTATTTAAACGATCGACCAGAGATCTGTGTACCAAGGGCATTCCCTGTGGTTAGTGATATAGAATTACCACAACCAGATGAGACAGATTGCGAGCAGTTTGTAGCCAATGTACGTGGAGCATATCTGAGGGATACCTATGATAATTTTCTGATCAGCAAAAGAGAAGAGTTTATCAAAGCTTATATCGATAACGCTATGGACGGTGCTGTAGAAACCTTAGATATGGAGTATTTTGATAAAGAATATCAATATACACTATATTATTATGATCAGTCCGGGAATCTTTTACAAACGGTACCACCTGAGGGAATAGATCGATTTACGGATGCAGAACTAGAAGCGCAGATAGGAACCGATGGATTAACGCGAACACTAGCAATAGATCAACATCGCGCTAATAATATTGCTACAGAAAATCCGGATTTACTTCCTAAACACCGATTAATAACACAATATCGTTATAACTCTTTAAATCAATTGGTATGGCAATTAACACCAGATGGTGGAGAAACCCGTTTTGCCTATGATAAATTGGGTAGGATTATCGCATCCCAAAATGCCAAACAATTGCAAAACAATCGTTTTAGTTATACTACTTATGATGAATTAGGTAGGATTGTAGAAGCAGGAGAATTGGTGCCAGATGTCGCCATACAGATTGATGATACTACAGGAAAATTGGTATATACAGCCACCAATGATCCTGTAGCGACCGAAGGCGAAATCCCGAATCCTAATGCAGCTGCACAAGGACAACCAGCTACGATTAGGGCTATCATATATCCATTTAGTATAGCAGTAAATAGGTATGAAGTTACCAGAACACGGTATAATAACTTACCTACTAGCAATATTTCCGGAATCTTTGATACCGTTATAGATGAGAATGAATATACTTCTAATACCAGAAATAGAGTTGCTGTTATATATTATTATGATGTGTATGAAGAAGGTAAAACAGGAGAACATGAGTATGCCAATGCCATATACTATCACTATGATATTCATGGGAATGTAAAAGAATTGGCGCAGCATAATAAATTGATGAGTCCATCAACGACAGTAGGAATGCGAAGAATGCGATATGCATATGATCTGATTAGTGGTAATGTAAATACAGTAACCTACCAAAAAGGAAAAGCAGATCAGTTCATACATCAGTACGAATACGATGCTGATAATAGGATTGTGAATGTGCAAACCTCTTCAGATGGCATGGTTTGGGAAGAAGATGCTAACTATAGATATTTTGCTCACGGGCCGTTGGCAAGAACAGAATTAGGAGCTCAGAAAGTACAGGGAATGGACTATGCATATACCTTACAAGGATGGTTAAAAGGAGTAAACTCAGAAAACCTGACTCCTGATAGAGATATGGGAGGAGACGGTACCACTGGATCTAAGGTGGCAAAAGATGCGATGGGGTACTCATTAAATTACTTTGATAATGATTATAAAGCAACCATAACAGCTGCAACATCTAATCCATTTACCAACAGTGCTACCGGAGCAAGAAACCTGTATAATGGTAATATCAAGCAGATGGTAACCAATCTTATAGATAATAATCAGTCCATGATAGGGGCACAGGTTAATCAGTATACTTATGATCAGCTGAACCGTATCAAATCTATGGTAGGTAAAAAGATAATACCACGGTTAACTATACCTCCTCATATGAGTATGATAACAACGGAAACCTAAAAAACCTGAAACGATCAGCTGCTAATGCTAGTGGTGTGCTTACCGAAATGGATGACTTTACCTATAATTACAATGAAATAACTGATGAAAATGGCGAGTTACAGATCATTAATAATAGGTTACGTTCTGTGTCAGATGAAAATTCATTAGATGCTAATTTCGATACCGATATAGATAGTGGACAAGCGATTGATAATTATACCTATGATGCCATAGGACAATTAACCAAAGATGAAGCAGAAGGACTTACTAATATCGAATGGAGAGTAGATGGTAAAGTACATAAGATCACTAAAAATGATGGATCTACGATTAGTTTTGGATATGATGGATTAGGAAATCGTATTTCTAAAACAGTGATGCCAGAAAATAAAACTACCTTATATGTCCGTGATGCGCAAGGCAATACGATAGCAGTATATGAAACCTATTCTGATGGTGTTGTGGATCCTGAGCAAATACCAAATGACTTAGAAATAAAAGGAGAGACTATTACTGACGCACGTGATTTTGAAGCAGCAGAAAACATCACTGTAGGAACAACAGCAGAACCAGTAATAGCAGAATCAACAGCAGCTATTACCTATACGGCTAGCCAAGGTATTAGTCTTAAACCAAATACCCATCTCAAGGCAGGAGCGGATGTACTAGCCAAAATTGGAGAAGTAAATGAAAATGTAGGGAATGAAGAAGGAATATTCTTAACGGAGCATCATATTTATGGTAGTAGTCGATTAGGATTAGAAGAAAAACGAATTAAAGTAACGGACAATGATTTAGTTGTAGCAGATAGCTTTATAAATACAGTAGGAGATAAGCGTTATGAACTAAGCAATCATTTAGGAAATGTATTGAGTGTCATCACCGATCGTAAGTTGATTGATACGGAGAATTTAGCTACCTTTACTCCGGACGTTCTTACGTATAATGATTACTATCCGTTTGGGATGCTATTACCGAATCGACACGGAAACTCTTCTGAATATAGATATGGGTTTAATGGTATGGAAAAAGATGATGAAATTAAGGGGGGAGGAAATAGTTATGACTTCGGAATGAGAATGTTAGATCCAAGAATTGGTAGATGGCTTGCTGTTGATCCATTGAGAAAAAAGGCACCTGGTATTACTCCTTATAGATTTGGGTTTAATAATCCAATAAGATATAAAGACCCCGATGGAGGTTGGGAGGAAGATGGGCATTTTTGGACAGTCTATGCGTTTGGAATTATGATGGGACTTGAAAACACAGTTGCTTTAGAAATCGCTAGAGCAGCAGAACGACATGATCATAAAGTTCATGATGACTTTTCAATGTCAATTACTCCTCGCGATGGATTGTTAGGTATATTTACTTGGGGAAGTGATGGAGGGCTTGGGACTTGGTCAGATGGAGTTTCACAAGAGAGAGATCATGGGTTGACTGGAGGTATACAGGCAAAACAAGTTCTTAGAGCACATATGTCTGTAGTTGCTGGATATTTAGATTTTATGCATTTAGTGGGAGATGCTTGGGCTCATAGTTATATAGATAAAGAAACTGGTATAAGAATGATGTTTGGAGATATAAAGGAAAACCATCCAATATTAGGTACAATAACCAAGCAACATTTTTTTGTTGATGAATATGGAAATAAAAGAGTCAATCCAAAACATACTGATAAAACAGATAATATAGCTGATCGACAAGAAGAATATTCAGGATATATAAAATCGTTAGAGCAGATATTTAAAGATTCTAGATTTAAATACAATTCTTTAGTTACTAAAGAGGCTAATTTTAAAATGTTTGAGTATGTTCAACAAAATGGAGGAAATAAAGAGACTAACATTTATTTATTAAAGTCTTATATTGAATACTCTAATGGTCGAAGATTTTTCGGACATGTAGATGTTAAAACGGCAGAAAAACTTGGTGGTCTTTTTGACCTGTTAGGTATTGAATATAGTACTTCTACTGAAAAGTCAAAAGATGATGAAGGTGGCCAAACTACAGTTAATTTTCTTAAAATAAAAACAAACTAGTGATTAGCGATAGATTATTATTTAGGGTTTTATTTTTTATTTTAATTTTGGATATAGTTTTTTATCTTTTATATATAGTTTTTCATTAGATTATGATTTAATAATTAATTATTCTTATGTTTCTTTTTTTGTAGGAGTTGTTGGTTTAAGTTTATTCATAATAAATCTATTTTTTAAAAGAAGGAATTTGTGGAATTTACTTTTAAGTATTTTGTTAATTCTTTATGTATTGTTAATAACAATAGATGTTTATTCAAAATTACATTGATGTATTTCTTGATTCTGCTAATATGTTGCCTCAAGATTGATCGCTAATACTAAGCTTGACTTGATGACCCAGCTGTCACTAGTCACAGGAGTAAGCAGTCAAATAATAGAAAAAGATAGTAAAAACAAAAGCTACTATAATTAAGTAGCTTTTGTTACCTTAAGTATAAAACGAAAAACTAACCTAGTGTTATGAAGAAAA